>NZ_BAAHAP010000023.1:0-72781 GCF_054777495.1 Echinicola sediminis
GTCTCTACCTCAGAATCGTAGAGATTACCGGTGGCAATGAAATCCGGGTACTCATCCCCATTTAAATCAACAGGAAGAAATGACTTAATTGCCGAAAGTTGAAGCTTATCTGGTAGTGGGGTTAATTCAAAATCACCATTTTCATCCTTGCGGAGCCATGAACTTTTAAAGGTTTTTACTTGATAGGTCAGGGCTTCTTCCAGCATCCTTTCACCATAGATTTGATCAAGGCTAGCTTCCGCAAAGGCCTTATAGGTTTCAAACCTTTTGGCTATGGCGGGCACCTGCTGAGAAGAACATTCTCGTCCTCTTACCGGAAGCTTTTTCCCGGCTTTTTCATAACTTAGTACGATATCTTGGGAACCGTTTTCATCAAAATCATTGGTGTAAATGGTAAATGGGGACTTTTCACTGGTTTTATATTTATAGTTAAGGCCCAAATTGCCCAAAAGATAGTCCGCTTCACCGTTTTGGTCCAAGTCAGTTTTTTGAATACTGTACCACCATCCCCTGGTACCATCCAAACCATATTGGGTACTGACCTCTTTGAATCCTGTTCCCGTATTCTCCAGCATGCGGATGGACATCCATTCCCCCGTTACGATCAGGTCCAATCGTCCATCGCTATTAAAATCTTCCCAAATGGCATCTGTCACCAGACCAAGACCATTTAAGACTTCCATGGAATCTCCATTCAGGGATTCAAAACGAAGAGATTTATCTTCCCCCCCTTTATTGAGCAGTACTTTGCTATCAGGAGGATAAGGGTATTGCCCAGGAATGATGCGCCCCCCTATAAAAAGGTCTATCTGACCATCTCCGTTATAATCTCCCGGTCTAACGACCTGACCGCTGATACCCATACTTACTTTTGTCGCTTCCTCATTTTTGACAAACCCCTCTTTAGTTTGCACATATAACCTGTCCTGATAATAGGTAGCTGCTTGGTTCCGATCATTTCCCCCACTGACTACATAAAGGTCCTTGTCCCCGTCACCATCAGCGTCAAAGATGAGTGCACCAGTATCTTCTTGAGCGGCATCCTCTATCCATGGTCCCTGTACTTCCTCAAAAGTCCCGGATTTGCCCTGAACAAATAATACCCCTGGGGCCCCCGCTCCGTTACCGACAAAGATATCATCCAGGCCATCCCCATTGATGTCGCCTACTGCCAAGGCTGGACCTAATCTTGAGTTACGGTGCGGTAGTAATGGCTCATATTGGAAATCATCATATTTATCCTCTTGATGGACAAATTCCAGTCCTGCTTGTTTGCTGATGTCTTGGAAAGGCCTTTTCCTGGCCTCTTCCTCGACCTTTACACCATTTGCCTCTTTATATAGAACAGATATCCTTTTGCCTGCTTTGATCTGATTTAGTTTTTGAAACCTTCCATCTGGCCAAGTAACAGTTAAGGAATCTATATCTTCCCCAGGAAAAGCCAGTCCGAAATGAATCAAGGGTTCTACGCTAGACTGAAACCCTCTAGACAAGATTACTTCTTGATATTGTACTTTACCCGCCTGGTACATCCGTACTTTTGCTCCAAGTCCCCATCTGTTTTGTGGTGGCCCTTCCAACCGCAATTGGAGATAATTATCTATTGAACCCAGGTTATTTTCAAATAGTGAAGCTTTTTCACTTAAATTATTGATCACTAAATCCAGGTCTCCATCATTATCCAGATCTCCATATGCGATGCCGTTGGAAAAACCTTTGTAGTCCAGGCCCCATTCCTCAGTGGCGTTTTCAAATTGCAGACCACTTCTATTTTTATAGGCATAATTACTGATAGGAGTACTCGGAAGTTTGTTGATGTCTAAAACCAGGTCATTGCCAAAAAATGATTGATTGTCGATCGCTTGGTTGGCATCGTTATTATTGACGTCGCGCTTCATGCCATTGGTGACCACAAGGTCCTTCCAACCGTCATTGTCAAAATCCGCAAATATAGGAGCCCAGCTCCAGTCTGTGGTGGCGACTCCGGCATAGCGGGCAATATTGCTGAATATCGGTGTATTTTCAAACACCCCATTGTTCAACTGCAGGCTATTTTGCATGTATTGGTAGTGAAAACCGATATCCACCGCTTCAAAAAATGTCCGGGGACTCATGCTGGCCATGTTGGTCTTAGATCGTTGGTGATCTTCTGGAGTCATATCAACCTGGGCCAAATCCAGCAATCCATCGTTATTGATATCTCCCACATCAATTCCCATTCCGAACATGGAGGTCTGTTCCATGGCAAGCTGAAGGGATTCTTTGAAGGTACCATCCCCTTGGTTTATGTAAAAATAATCAGGAATATTGAAATCATTTGATAGGTAAAGGTCTTGCCTGCCATCTTCGTTAAAATCTGCCGCAATCACACCTAAGGTTAAGCCAAAATTTTGTACCCCTGCTTCTTTCGTTACGTCCTCAAAATACCCCTTGCCTGTATTCTTGAATAGATGTCCTGATTCTTCCGCCAGATTTTTATCCATCAGCTCTTTGTAAAACAAATTTCCTTGACTGACCGGTACCAAGGGATAATTGGCTACAAATAAGTCTTGCAAACCGTCATTATTATAATCAATGGAGGTGGCATGAATGGAGTGGCCAGGATCATCCAGTCCCCACTTTGCTGCCTGCTCAGAGAACGTGTTGTCCTGATTATTGATAAAAAGTTGGTTTCTGGTATTACCTGACTTTCCAGAGACACTGAGATAAAGGTCCATCCAACCATCCTGGTTGATATCTGTCATTAATACGCCGGTATACCAACGATCATCCCCACCTACACCCGCTGATTCGGTAATATCTTTAAACACCAAACCACCTTGGTTAAGGTACAGTTTGTTCTCCTGATGGTTTCCGGTAAAGTAAATATCTGGCAGCCCGTCATTATTAATGTCTCCAACGGCCACTCCTCCCCCCATATACAGGTATGGAAAGTTAAAATAATTGAGCGTATCGCTTTCTAAAATATCATTGGAAAATTCAATACCGGATATTTCTGAAGAAATTGAACTAAAAAGTGATTTATTCCCTACTTCGCCTTTTTCATTGCATGATAGGGCACAAAAAAACACGGATATTAATAACAAGCGGTACTTCATGAGGTCTATTGGGGTTTATTGCAAAGGGAAAAGGTGCTGTCAAATCGACAGCACCAGTACTCTAGACTTTTTATTCGTAACCTGGGTTGTGTTTCAGGTTCGAATTGTTGTTAAACTCATTTTGGGGAAGATCAAGATATTCTCTTCCCGGCCTATAAGCACCTGTTCCTCCACTTTCTGACTTAATGCCCGGGGTATCTACAATTTTTTCTTTCACCATCCCCCAACGTAGCAGATCAAAGTAACGAGTACGCTCTAGTGACAATTCCTTCACTCTCTCGTCTCTGATATCCTGCATGCTCAGCTCCATGCCAAACAGAGGCATATCAGCCCTAGCCCTTACTTTATTGATCGCGTCTACAGCAGCTTGGGTAGCTGTACCACCGTTGGCCATCAATTCGGCTTCTGCAAACATCAGTAACACATCAGCATACCTTATCAGACGCAAGTTATTGGGAGATTGTTGGAAGTTTGCTGTGGTCACTCCTTCATCTAATCCTAAGTATTTTTTGCCCCAAATCCTATTTTCCTCAGGACCGTATACCTCTTCATACCTTTTCCCCTCATAAATGGTCGCAGCAAGTTCTTCACCTTCATAAGTAGTGGTTTCATCTGTTCTCCAAAACAGGGTGTTGAATGCTCTTGGGTCAATCTCCCCATTCACAGTTCTCTCGTCCAAGAACAGGTCCAGCACCCACTGGTTGATACGCATGCCATCCTGTCCCGTAAATCCCTGGGGTGCCAAATCCGGGGTAAATGAGTTGGTTCTACCTATACCTGGATTATCACCGCCCCAGCCACGATTATCATCCAAAGTAAACTGTATTTCAAAGATCGATTCAGCATTATTCTCTGTGAAGGAGCTAAAATTATCACCGTAGTTATCCACCAAGCTATACCTTCCGTCCATAATTTTTGCAAATTCATTACTTGCCAATTGGTATTGACCGGTATACAAGTAAACTTTACCAAGAAGCGCTGTAGCGGCTCCAGAGGTAGCCCTGCCAATATTACTTTCGTTCCAAGAAGGAGGCAATAGATTTTGTGCTTCTTTAAGGTCTGCAATTATCTGGTTCCAAACCTGCTGAGGGGCCGCCTGCACCACCTTTTTAGAAGCCTCGATAGATGTGATCGGATCAGTAATAAGGGGAACATTCAGCCAATTATTTACCACATTAAAATAATTCAGCGCCCTCAGAAAATGAGCTTCTCCCACGATATTATCTCTTAATCCAGCGTCCATCTCAATATCCGGCACATTGGCAATCACCTCATTGGATCGGGAAATGATTTTCCACATGACAGTCCATACCCAAATGTTCATATTTTGAATAGCCGTCCCTTCAAACCGACCGGGGTTTGTTCTATCCGAAGTGGCAAAGCCATTGACCACGTCATCCCTATAATCAGAAAGAAAAATTTCTATCCTACTATAATACCAAATATCTGTAAATGGACTGTAAGCCCCTACTATTGCCTTCTGGGCATCATCTGCATTCCTCCAAAAGGTATCTGGTGTAATCGCATTGGGGTTGGTCTGGTCCAAGAGATTTTCCTCACAGCCGGACATCAAAGCCAAAGAAATCCCCAATGTCAATCCTGCAATCTTTTTATTTATGTTTAATTTCATCTTTATTCGATTTTATGGGGTTAAAACGATATCTGTACTCCTATTTGATAGGTTCTCGGAGTTGGATAAGCGCTTTCATCCACTCCTTGGTTGAAAATATTTTGATCAGATCCTCTATCTCTTGTACCACGTCCCACAATAGGATAATAACCTGTATAATTGGTAATGGTAAACGCATTTTGTAATGAGGTATATAGCCTCATTCGTTGTACCCTAAGTTTCTCTGTGATCTGTTCTGGCATGGTATACCCCAACTGTATATTTCTCAAACGGAAATAAGCGCCACTTTCCAAAACAAAATCTGACATTCTCCTATTAAAGCCAGGATCTAGCAAAGTCATTCTTGGAATAGTGGTATTGGTATTTTCTGGTGTCCAGGCATTGGTGGCATCTGCCAAATAATTTCCTTCCGTATCAAAGTATCCCCTGTACAAATTGGCATTCAGGATTTTATTACCAGCCACTCCATTGAAGAACATGTTCAGATCAAAATTCTTCCAAGTAGCATTTAGGTTAAACCCGTACTCAAAATTCGGAATGGAACTGCCCAAAAACACCCTATCGTCTTCGGTCAACACCCCATCTCCATTAGTATCTTGGAACTTGAAATCTCCGGCACCTGCGCCATCTGTCCTGCCATCCTCTTGGGCTTCAGCATCGGACTGATAAATCCCCAAAACTTTGTAACCAAAGAAGGAAGCTACCGGTTGGCCCACATCTGTCAGGGTAGCACTCAAACCATTAGAGCTATACCCCCCACCTAGAATGGGGTCAGGAATTCCGATGGCGGTTACCTCATTGTCCAATACAGTGAAATTAGCCGCCATATTGAGGTTTAACTCCCCTATCATTTGGTTATACATAGAGCTAAATTCAAACCCCCGGTTTCTTATGGAAGCCACATTGCTAGGCACTCTACCGTCCAGACCTGTATATCTCGGAACCGTGATACTTAATAAAATATCCTCGGACTTCTTTTCAAAATAATCTAAGGTGAACTGCAGTCGATTTCTCAGCATACTGAATTCCAAGCCTATATCTGTGGTCTTGGTAGTTTCCCATTTAATATCCTGATTGACAGGTTTGGTGATGGAAGTTCCTTGTGTACGACTTTGACCTGCGCCTAAAATAGCTTCACTGAAAAGATTCATTTCCGGATCGATAGCATAAGCAGCCACATTGTTTGACCCCAATTCTCCGTAACTAGCCCTTAATTTCAAATCGCTAAGGAAAGTAATGTTTTCCATAAATGGCTCATGACTAATATTCCAACCCACGGCCACAGACGGAAATGTTCCCCATCTAAGCCCTTCCCTAAATAAAGAAGAACCGTCTCTTCTAAGAGTAGCCGTAAGCAGGTATCGACTGTCATAACTATAGTTCACCCTACCGAAATAAGACCTCAGTCCAGTGGTCACATCCCTGGAAGGAGCCTGTGCTCTATTTTCAGCAGCCGAAGCCACCCGTACTTCATTATTTGGAAATCCCGTAGCTACTATTCCCAAAGATCTGGAATGGGTTTTCTGAGAGGTATATCCTGCCAGTAAGTTCACTGAATGCTTACCGAAAACCCGGGAAAAGTTCAGGGTATTTTCAGCCAATGCAGAAAGAAAATTAATGTTGTTCTCTCTCAATTCTGCAAAATCCTGACGTCCCAATAGGGTTGCATTAAAGAAAAAGGTTGGGGTGAACGTGTAATTATTTTGGCTGTATTGATCCAAACCCAAATTCAGTTTATAGGTCAGTCCCTCAATAATTTCATAGGAGGCGGCAATATTACCCAGGACAGCATTACGGGTAACGGTCCTGTCTTCTACTGTGGCCAAGCCCAATGAATTGGTAATGTTTCCTACTCCATAAATCGTTGTGCTGCCATTTGGCTGTCCTGAAGCAGTAAAGTTACCTTCCTCATCATAGATAGGAATGGTAGGAATGAGGTCTCTTTCCCTGTTAAAGTAATAGTTTGGATTATCCACGGTCCTTGTAAGCCCGATGGTTTCCTCTAATTTAAACCTTCCTTTGGTAAAGGTAGAGTTGGCACGGATGTTGGTTCTGGTGTAATCGGATTCTTTAATTATCCCTACTTGGTCAAGATGGTTAGCAGAGATACTATAGGTCGCATTTTCACCACCTCCTGAAACACGGATGTTTCCGTTAAATATAGGAGCCGTTCTCAAATTAGCTGACTGAATATCACTATCGACTGTGGGGTCAAATTGGCTGTCATTAGCCGGAGCCCTGGGAGTACCGTCATTATCATTGGCCTGATTACGGATATCGGCATATTGCCTGGCATTGGCCCAACCGATTGTATTGGATGCTTTTTGCCATCCATAACTAAAGTCTGTATCTACCCTGATTTCTCCTTTTGTCCCTTTCTTAGTGGTCACGATAATTACGCCGTTTGCAGCCCTTGATCCATAAATGGCACTGGCCGAGGCATCTTTTAACACACTGACAGATTCTATATCTGCGGGGTTGAGCATATCCATACTATTGGTCAACATCCCATCGATTACGTACAATGGCCCCGATTCTGAAAGTGTACCTGCTCCTCGGATAGTTACGATGGAATTTGACCCTGGAGCACCACCATTCGCATCTACTCGAACACCAGGAACTCTCCCCTGAATTGCCTGAGTAGCATCCGAAGTGGTATATTTAGTGATTTCTTCTGACGACACCGTTCCTACAGCTCCTGTCAGGTCACTCTTTTTCTGAGAACCATATCCAATTACCACTACCTCATCCAAGGATTTTACATCTTCATCCAAGGCTATATTTATTTGCGTTTGATTGTTTACATTTACCTCTTTGGCCATATATCCGATCGAGGTAAAAACCAAGACCGCATCAGGACCTGAAACTTTAATGGTATAAGTACCATCCATGTCTGTTACCGCCCCGTTACTGGTTCCTTTTTCTAATATATTTACAATGGGTAAAGGCTGCCCGTCTTCAGATGAAGTAACGGTACCTTTTATGGTCTGTTGACCATAAGCTAATAAGGTCATTAAGCACAGCGGGAAAATTAAAACAAGTTTAAATTTCTGTGCTACATGCACCTTTAAGGCGTGTAGAATGTTGTACATATTATTTGGTTTTTAGGTTTACTCATAACTGACATCAACCGCAGTTTACAAGCTTTTGGAATTTTTAGTTAGATAAAGTTATTTCTTTCTTCTTTTCAGCACTGGTCCAAATGTTTTTTAGGCTAATACAAATGTTTCCTCCTTCTAAAATCACTGTTTTCAAAGTGAATAGCGCTTACCAGAACACAGAATACAGTACTATCAGTACTAAAGTGATTATCAGGGCGCCCAATTTAAAGCTCTTACTGGTCTCAAAAAGCCTCGTATCTATAGCAATCGCCTTACTGCTGTTTTGCCCTTTGCCCTGTAATAAGCTGATGATGATCATCAGTACGGCCAAAATCAAAAACACCAGCCCCATTCTATCAATAAATGGTAGACTGGGAGTTAAAAATTTAAAAAGCGCTGACAGCGGAATGGTGAGAATAGCAGCCGACAAAGCAGCATTCGAAGTCGTTTTTTTCCAAAAGAAGCCAAAAATAAAAATTGCAAATACCCCTGGTGAAACAAAGCCCGTATATTCTTGAATATACTGAAATGCCTGATCCAATTGTCTTAGTTGGGGAGCTACCAGTGCCGCCACTATAAAGGCCACGAAAGTGGTGATCCTGCCTACGGTCACTTGCCTACCTTCTGAAATCCCCCTGTTCAAATAGGACCTATAAATATCTATGGTGAAAATGGTGGAAGTGCTGTTGGCCATGGAAGCCAAAGATGATACAATGGCCGCGGTCAAAGCAGCAAACGCTAGCCCCTTCAATCCTGACGGCAGCAGCTGAAGCAACGCAGGATAAGCTTTGTCCGACTTGACGACATCACTCGAAATATCCGTCATGGCCTGAACAAAACCATTATCACTCCCCTGCTCAACAATAACATAAGCGGCTATCCCCGGAATGACCACGATCAAAGGCATTAAAAGCTTAAGAAAACCGGCAAATACCATCCCTTTTTGAGCCTCATTAAGGCTTTTGGCAGCTAGGGCACGTTGAGTGATGTATTGGTTACATCCCCAATAGGTCAAATTGATCAGCCACATACTCCCTATCAATACACTTAAGCCTGGCAAATCCATATAGGCATCCCTGGTCCCCCCTTTGCCATCAGGGATCATCATTTCTTCCTGCTCTACAATCATGGAAAAATGTTTGGGTGCGGCTTCCCGAAGCTTTCCCAGTCCTGCCCAAACATCACCATTACCAACCATTTCTAGTGACAAATATGTTGTGGCCAGTCCTCCGGCCACCAAAAAGCAAACCTGCACCACATCCGTCCAGGCCACGGCCTTCAGTCCGCCATAAATGGAATATATCAAAGCAAAAAATGCCAATCCGTAAATACCATATTCCAGTGGGATCCCCATAATGGTCTGCAAACTCAAAGCCCCTAGGTACAACACGGAGGTAAGGTTTACAAACACATATATTAATAGCCAAAAGACAGCCATCAATAGTCGAACACGGCTATCATACCTTCGGTGTAAAAATTGGGGCATGGTATATATGCCCTCTTTAAGATAGATAGGCAGGAAAAACACCCCCACAACCAATAGGGTTGCAGCAGCCATCCATTCGTAAGTGGAAATGGCCAGCCCCAGGGCAAAACCTGAACCTGACATTCCAATAAATTGCTCAGCTGAGATGTTGGAAGCGATCAAAGAGGCTCCTACAGCCCACCAGGGCAAGGCCTTACTTGCCAAAAAATAGTCCTGGGCATTTTTTTCATGTCCTTTCTTTTCTTTGGACACAAACAGTCCCATGCCTATAATTAATAGGCAATATGAAGTAAAGACAACAATATCAAGCGTGTTAAAATCCATGTTCACAAAACTCTTAACCTGTTTAGGTAGATTAGATGATTCAAAATATGTCATTGCCAAAAATTCAGGCCTCTGGATACAAAGGGCTGTATGCACAGCGTCAGGTATTCACTTTTACCTTGATGGCATTAGTCTCTGTAGTAACTTGGGGACATGTAGCAGTCATTGGTAATAAAAACAAAAACGCAATGGTTTCGCAATCTGGTAGAGGGTTATTGGGTAGGTATTGAAATTCATCCATTAATATAGGTTAGTGTGTGTGTATGCTGTATTGCCTATTGCTCAACTCCGGGGCTATTGTTATGCATAGAAAAAACGGTTATTTTACTATGGTTTTGTCTAGTTCCTGACACCTTGCTCTTGATCAAAGAATCGCAGGGTCAGAGCAACATATTTTTGCCAATAGCCCCATTCATGACCTCCTTCAAACTCCTCATAGGTATGGGGGATATTTTCAGCTTGCAGTTGCCTATTTAAGGTCCTGTTGTGCTCCAGTAAGAAATCTGACTTACCACAATCGAACCTCAGCTTCGGAAGTTTTTCCCGGTTTTTGACCAATAAGTCTATCACATCCGGGTTGTCGCAGTAAGAAGAATACTCTTCCAGAGCTTCTTCGGCAAAGAGGGGCATTTGGGACAAGCTGGTAATGGAGCTATGTCCTGAAATGGCCCTGAATTTTTCCGGAAACCTCGCCCCCAAAGACAAGGCCCCAAATCCCCCCATGGACAGGCCTCCTATGCACAGGGTTGAATGTACATCGGCCTCCGGTATGTTTTCGATGATAGCCTTTGGTACATCGGAGACAATCCACTGATCAAAGCTTTTGCTATGGTGGGTAAAATAGGCCGATCCGTCACCCCAAAGCCCGTCCGAAGGCATGGCAATGATGGCCGGACCAATGGCACCATTATCCATAAGCTGCTGGGCCGTATGATGAAGTCCTCCCTTCATGGCCCAAACCCAGGCGCTGCCATAAACCCCATGTAAAAGGATATAGATGGGTAAGCTACTCACTTCTTTATCCAATGTTGGTACATAGAGACAAATGTCACCCCTCCCTTGTAGGTTAGCACTCTTCACCGTCATAAAACGAAGACCGTCCCTTTCATATGGCAGATCGGATAGTTCAATGGTCCTAAAACTTGACATAATTAATTATTATTTCCTTTACACCTTAATCAAAAACAATGACTCCTTTAGCATTTTTTCCCTGGAGCATATCATCAAATGCCTGGCCCAGTTCATCCAGTTTATATTCCTTAGTAATCATTTGATCCAGCTTAAGCTCACCTTTTTTGTATAAGTCTATAAGCTTGGGAAAGTCAATTTGAGGACGGCATTTTCCGTACAGAGGGTTAATGTATACCTTGTCCCACTCAAACAAGCGCATATCAATGGTGATTTCCTCCTCAATACCACTCACCTGAACCGCTGTACCCGCATTGCGCACCATGGCCAAGGGAGCCGCTCCCAAAGCAGGGATAGCTGTGCATTCAAAAGCATAATCCGCACCCCTTCCGCCTAACATATTCCTCACCTTGTTGGCAACGTGGTTCAGTCCTGAATCATTCTTATCTGCCAGTAATACCTCAGTGGCTCCAAATTGCTTAGCCAATTCTAGCTTGTCTGCATTGACATCTATGCCTATGATTTGGGCAGCGCCTGAAATATCAGCAGCTTGGATTACATTGAGCCCTACTCCTCCGCAGCCCAGTACCACCACAGATGAACCAGCGCTTACCTTGGCGGCATTAACTACTGATCCATAACCGGTCATCACCCCACAACTGACAATACTGGCTGCCGAGAAATTGAGGTTTTCAGTTTCCACCTTCACCAAAGCGGATTTTTTTACCAAGGCAAATTCACTTAAGGTCCCCAGATTGAATGACCGCTCAATGGGCCTGCCATTCCATAAAGTCCCTTCCAAATGGGCATGGCCGGGAGTATGCCCATTGGATCCGGCCACTACCGGGGAATTGTTTTCACAAATATGCTGGTTACCTTCCTGACATTGGAAACAGCTCATACATGGTGTGGCCCAGTTGAGAATCACTTTGTCGCCAGCAGCAAAATCATTCACTGCTGTCCCTGCCTTTACCACTACACCCGCTCCTTCATGCCCCATGACAATGGGCTTGCCCCAGGACAGGGAGTCATAATCAGTATGGCAAAGGCCTGCGGCCTTGAGCTGCACCAACACCTCATCGGCCTTAGGCTCATCTATGCTTACCTGATCGATCACAAACTGACCATCACCCCTGGCTATGGCACATTTTGATTGAATACCCATTGGATTAAAGTTTGTTGACGTCAAACAAAACTGGGAAAAACCGTCCTTCCATTTTCTTTCCTTTGGCTATTATGGGAACACCACTCAAAATCTCCTCATCGGAATTGGACGAGGTGCCATCACCGAAAACATTAAGAACAAAAGCCCTTCTTGAAATAGGCGATCTATTTTCATAAGAACCATGAACCATCAAAGGGTGATGAAAGGCACCATAGCCCTTAGGCATTTCAATGGCCACTTTTTGGTCATATTGCTTCTTTTGATCTTCTGTAAGGTGGTCTTTTAAACTATCCATATTGCCTGCCAAACTGATTCTGTCAAGCAGATCCCATTTATGGCTCTTTGGAATATAGTTAAGACAGCCATTCTCCGAAGTGGCATCGTCCAGACCTACCCAACAGGTCAGGTGCTGCATGGGAGTAGTTCTAGTCCAATAACTGTAGTCCTGATGCCAGGCGACCACTCCACCATGATGGGCAGGCTTGCAAAAAAGCTGATCATGCCAGAACCGGACAGTCTTCGTCCCTAAAAGTTGGCTTGCCGCAACTACGAAGCGGGGATTCCATAGGATGTCGTGAAAACCTTCAGTGATCCTCCAATGTCCTAAGGAGTGAAATAGGACAGAATTGGAATCCTCCGACTCATTGGAATGAAATTCATAAAACAAATCATGTTTAGGATGGTTGGCATCCTTTATTTCATCCAGATCTTGGCGCAACTTCTCCACCTGATCATCATCGAGAATCTTTACTTTATCCAGATAGCCATATTCATTGAAAAAAGCCACCTGCTCATCAGATAACTTGTACGCTTCCCACATTTCTTTCTCCGAAAGTCGTGGGAACATATCGCTGATCAAGCCGTGATGCAGCGAAAGGTCTTGATTAATAACATTTTCCATATTACAATGATCATGATTTTTATCATGCTATTCTTTTCCTATTTTAGCAAATAAGTAATCTATTCTGTTCACTTTGACAAAACACAACACATAATAACTTACTTTCAGAATCATGAAACCTACATTAGAGCAAATACAAGTCGGACAGGAAAAATCCATCGTTGCCTTCCAGTATAGCAAGAGGGATTTTGATGCCCCTTGGCATTTTCATCCACAATATGAGTTGACCTATATCAAAGGGAGCCATGGCACAAAATTCATAGGGGATTATGTCGGGCCTTATGAACCTGGCGAACTTGTACTTCTTCAGCCTAATCTTCCGCATTGCTGGAAAAACAGTTCCCATGCAGATCTCATGTCCGAATCAGTAGTCATTCAGTGGAATCCGGACATTTTTTATCCCGCTCCAGAATTAAAGCACATGTTTTCCATGTTGGATGCTGCATCCAAAGGCCTCATTTTCTCAAAGAAGGATACCCTTTCCATCGCTCCCCTTATCCTAAAATTGTCAAGCGTTCAGGGACAACAGCTTTACATCGGGCTTTTGGAAGTACTGGCAAATCTCCCTTTGATCCCATCTACTTCCCTATCCCATTCCAGCTTTACCAACAACCTTTCCTCGGAGTACAGTAATCGGATGAGCAAAATCCATGATTTCATCGAATCAGCCTATGTTCGCAAAATCAAACTCGAAGAAATCGCAGAAATGGTCTCCATGTCCGAGCAATCCTTTTCAAGGTTCTTTACTAAAATGATGGGACGTCCCTTCTTTACCTTTCTCAATGAGTATAGGGTCAATATCGCCAGCAAAATGCTATTGGACACTGACAGATCCGTGGCTGAAATCGCCTTTGAATGTGGCTATGAATCGCTCCCATTTTTCCATAAACAATTCAGCAAATTCAAAAAACAGACCCCCAACAAATTCCGACAGTGCCATGCTGAAAAGCCTTTTACAGGCAAATAATTGCCACTTCAGGTGCCTGAAAGCTCCTTCGCTTGATTTCTAAAAGCATATCCACTGTCGAACGACCACGATATCCCAGGAATCAAATAAGGAAGAAACAAACGTTACCTCCTACCCCGCCTCCCTGCAGTGGAAGAGCAGATGCCTGTAAGGTATTTTTAATCAATATTGCCCGATCGGCTTAAAAGATATTTCCCTGGAGAGACCTCTAAGGTCGAAAAGCCTAACGGGCGGACTATGCTCTTTAATATTATTTCTTGCTTTTGTTACAGCATCGGATTTGTTACATAGCTACATTGCAGGGGAACTTAAGACTCAATACAAAGGACTCTCCCAACTCATTATAGTTTCTCGATATACATGTAATAAGCAGGATAAACCCTTCCTAACTTATCTATTAATTGGGCCTCAACATCATATTTTCCTGCAGAGACGTCTAGGGTATAGGTGACTTCATCATCCCCTTGATTGATAGGCTTTGTTAGCTTGTGTTTTCCGACATACAAAAACGCTTCGGAAAAATCTGCCTTGGTGCTTGCGGGGGCTGGACGCTCTATCCTTCGTGAATTTTGCTCTTCTGGAAATACAGCATTGATGCCCAGTCCTGACTCCCGGGGAAAACGCCGCAAGCCTATCTTATATTCACCATCTGCTACAATCTCTATCTTCCATATACCGCTGGCTTGAACCGCATTGATGGCTCCATACTGGTGCCATGCCCAATCCAGCTTTCCGGTCATCAGGTCATGGGACATGATCCTGGATGGGTTTTCATACGGGCTACCCACCTTGATATAGGCAAATCTTTCATTAGCCCCTTCATCCAAAATGGACTGCCACCATTTCTCATAACCAAGAGCAAGGCGCTCAGCCACCTCTGGGTATTGATCGATTAGATTTTTTTCTTGCTTTAGATCATTGGTCACCAGATAAAGCTCCTTACCGTTAACCAACCTCCAATCATCATCCATCACGGTGTACTCCTTATATTTCACCAGATTTTGTTCTCTTTGGGTGTCCATAAAAAGCACCCTATTCTCCCACTTTGATGTCTCTCCGAAAAGAAGTGGCCTCCAACTTTTTCCATCCAGTTGTTTATGGGAGTTAAAATTCAGCCCTATCATATCTACCAAGGTAGGGAGTACATCATAATGGGCCGTGAGCTGATCAAGGTCTTTGCCACCTTCCAGTCCCCTTGCAGGCCATTTTAGGTAAAAAGGCACCCTATGCCCTCCTTCCAAAACTGATCCTTTTGCCCCCCTCATACCTGCATCATAGACCCTGTTGCCTCCGGCAGTGCCATTGTCCGACATAAACACCAAGATGGTATTTTCACTTATACCCAATTCATCAAGTTTGTCCCTTAGTACCTTAAAATTATCGTCAATATTGGAAATCATACCATAAAACCGCTGATGGTTTTCCGATAGGCCATCCACTCCTTTGTACATATCCATATACTCCTCTGGACAGTTTAAAGGACCATGTGGTGCATTAGTGGAGATATAACAGAAGAACGGATTGTCTTTATTCTGTTCTATAAATTCAATGGCTTCTTCAAAAAACACATCCGTACAGTAACCTTGGTATTGGGTAGGTTCTCCATTATGCCAATAAGTATCGTCAAAATAGTCATTGCCCCAATAATCCGGCCCTTGGGTGATTCCCCCTCCCCCATGGCGGACCACCTCATGAAAGCCCCTATCCATAGGTCTGAAAGGATAATTATCTCCCAAATGCCACTTGCCAAAATGCCCATTGACATAGCCGTTTTGGGCCAAAACCTGTGGCAATAGGACCTCATCTTCAAATAGTAAGGACCGTCCGGCAATGGTATGGTATACATTTAAGCGGTCGGTATGCCTTCCAGTCATCAAGGCACCTCTTGAAGGGGCACAGGTTGTAGAAACATGAAAATTGGTAAACCTGACAGCTTCATTGTAAAACTGATCGATATGGGGTGTTTTGACAATGGGATTGCCCTCGCAGCCCAGGTCATTTTTACCTTGATCATCAGTGATGACGATGATGATGTTGGGCTTGTCCTCTGTCCCTTGGGCCTTTCCAAGGGATGTCAACAGACAAAACAAGATGAATAACTTTAGAAATTTCATTCAATAAGATATTTTGAGTTTATGACTATTCGCAATGGTACACATAGCTATATTTTCATTGGTTTATTCATTTTTGATGTTTTATCTGTCCTTTTATTCAGGAATGAATTGCTCATAATGGTCTTCATGAATGCTGCGCATTTCCATTGATGAAAAGGATCAAAAATCTAGGCCAGTGGTATGTCTTTTAAATTGGGAATGCCGGTTTATTTTTAGAATGGAAATCATTTTCCCAATTTAATTTTAAGTAAACTGTTCCGGCCAAAAAATAAGCGGATCTCGCTGTTCCACAACGCGAGCTAGCTCAGTTTCTTAACGGCCTTCTCAATTTACTTAAAACCAGCCCTACCAAAGGCCATCCTTAAATACCGAAACCATATTCACCTTATAAGCTAAAACATGCAAGATTAAGGATTCACATTTTTGAGTTTGGAGGTTAATGTGCCGTAATCTGAATCTGCGCTTTTTTAAGGCCCTTACAGATAGCTTTTAATGATATTTCCCCTGCTTTCTCCTTGGACCTGATAATGGCCAAACATTTTCCATTAAATGCTTTCCGATAATCCGCTTGGAAAAGGGAAGTGGATGTTGGGTCACCGTTATCGACAGCAATCAGCTCTCCCGCTCCGCTTACACTGAACTGAACAAGATTATCTGCCAAAGGACATATATTTCCGTCCTTATCGAAGATTTCCACGGTCACATAAGCCAAATCTCTCCCATCTGCATCGATTTCCGCTCTATCGACCTTCATGGATATTTGGGCTGGTTTTCCGGCTGTGCGGATTACCTTTTCCTGAACTTTCTCCCCATTATTATATCCCACCACTCTTAGCTCTCCGGATTCATAGGGGACCTGCCAGCTTAAGCGATAGGGAGAAGCGAAAGTCTTGGGCTTATATCTTAGAAAGTCAATGAGAATGTCTGTTTTATCTTTACCCTTTATCCTTTTCCCTAAAGATTTACCATTGAGGAACAGCTCTGCCTCTTCACAATTGGTATAACAATATACAGGTATTTCCTGTCCTTCCTTGCCTTTCCAGTTCCAATGGGGCAAAAGATGGATCATCGGTTCATCGGTCCACTGGCTTTGGTAGAGATAAAAGCGGTCCTTAGGAAAACCGCATAGATCCACCGCTCCAAAATAAGAACTACGGGCCGGCCAATCATCATTCCAATAGCCATTGGTGGAATTGTCCCTTCCCCCATAAGGCGTAGGTTCGCCAAGATAATCAAATCCTGTCCACATGAATTCCCCCATCACATAAGGGTTTTGCTCCTGAAAATGAAACTCAATATCCGGTGGATAGGCCCATGGAGGACCTACCAGATCATAACTGCTCACCTGCTTGGAGTCATGCGTACTGTATTTCTCTATAGGCAAATGATAGACTCCCCTACTGCTGGTTACGCTTGAAGTCTCGGAACCATAAATAGGCATTTGCGGATAATTCCCCCGTACTTCACTGTATTTGGTTGGCTTGTAATTTATCCCTGTAATATCCACTTGTTGGGCCAAATTATGGTCATAAGGCGCCGGGTAATAATTGAGCCCTACGGTAGAAGGACGGGTGGGATCTGTCTCCACACAAACCTCATGCAGCATTTTGGCTACCTGCCAGCCATTTTTGGCATCCTTTTGTTCTATTATTTCATTGCCAATGCTCCACATCACAACTGAAGGGTGGTTGCGGTCTCTTCGGATCATATCCCTTAGGTCTATTTTTCCCCATTCATCAAAGAATTTGTTATAGCCATTGGGCACCTTTTCCATTTTCCAAACATCAAATGCTTCGTCCAGTACCAAAAGGCCCATTTCATCACATAGTTCCAAAAGCTCCCTGGAAGGAGGATTATGGCTGGTCCTGATGGCGTTCACCCCCATGGACTTCATAATTTGCAACTTTCGTTCATCCGCCCTGCGGTAAACGGCCGCCCCCAGAGCCCCGTTATCATGATGAAGGCATACGCCATTGAACCTCAACTTTCTTCCATTGAGGTAAAAGCCATCTGTGTTAAATGATATGGTCCTGATACCGAAAGTAGAAGTGTATTCATCCAGTATCCTTTCCTGCTGGTCCATAATGGTAGTCTTGGCTTCATAGAGATTGGGAGTAGCCAAATCCCATCTTTGGGGATCAACGATATTGGCATAAAGTGCAGAAGTGATTTTGGATGCTCCAGGAATGTTCACCTCTTCCATTACTTCAGCCACTTTTTCACCTTTGGGGTCAAAGTATTCCTGTTTTACGGATATTTTTACAGCTTCATCAGATTGGTTATAAACTTCAGTCTCATTTTGAACTACTGCTTTTTCGTCAGTCACCGTAGGGGTGGTAATATAGGTTCCCCACTGCCCGACATGGACTTTTTCATCCACTTTGAGCCAAACGGATCGATAAATCCCTGCACCGGGATACCATCTTGAGGACAAATCCTCCGGACTGAGCTTCACTGCAACCACATTTTCTTTCCCATCATAATTCAGGAAAGGACTGATATCAAACTCAAAACCAATATAGCCAAAGGGCCGGTTGCCCACAAAGTGGCCATTGACCCAAACATGGGCATTATACATCGCCCCTTCAAATTCCAATCTTATGACTTTACCTTTTGCCTTTTCGGGGAGCACAAAATGCTTCCGATACCAGCCGGTACCATGGAAGGGCAAGCCTCCGGCCCGAGCATTGTATTTTTCATTAAAAGGACCTTCAATGGCCCAATCATGGGGCAAGTCCAGATTTCTCCAAGTGGTATCATCAAAACTCTTTGACGCTGCTCCCTCCGCGGAATCATTTTTAAACTTCCAGCCCTTATTAAAATTAATGTCTTGGGCAATTCCATTAATCCCCATTAAGGCCAGAAAAATGGCCATTAGTACAATCCGCATTTACTATTTCTTTTTTTTACTATTATTTTTCAATCTTTCATTGGAACCTTGGTTGTGCCTATCCGCCTCAGGCGGACGGCACCATTAAAATTGAGTCCGCCTGAGCTGGGCAGGCCTAAAGCTCAACATAAGCCGTCCCCTACCCTATAGCTATGCGGGATGCAGGGACAACAAAATCATGTTGAATCAAACACTGTCGTCCAGCTCTTTTATGTTTATAAAAATGTTAGTTTCTCGTTTGAGGTAACCATTCGATCTTTTTTAGTCGAACGAAGGTTTAAAATATCTTTTTAAAGGTAACTACACAGAAATACCCATTATTAAATCAGAGAGCATCTTCCAGCTTCCATGTCCTGATCCATTCATACTGGGTTTTCCGATCTTCCAATGGGGCACTGGCCACATAGCCCCCTCCTTCAGGCACCGGATTCCAATCATAGGTTTCAATGGCCATCTGCAGGAATGCGGGCATATCCCATTCTACTTCTGGATTGATCGAATAAACATACTTGCCATCCAGGAAAAACTGGATTTCCTCTGCTGACTTCCACCAAGCCGCATAGACAAAATACCTTTCGTGGTTTTTATCCTCGGGTTTGACAGAATTTTGGAGTTGTAATTTGTCCACACAAGCAGTTTGACGGTGGATGCAGTTGGAGTGAAAGATCCTGTCCCATCCATTGACCCAATCCGCCGCTTCTGGGGAAACTACCCCCACACATTCCTGAATATCCAGCTCCAGTTTCTTTTCACAATCGTATTTTGTCATCAGCCAAAAAGTCGATGACATTTCGGTGGCATTGGCCTTCATTTTCGTTTCATAATACCAGCCCACTTGCCCCGGATGGATAGAGCGAACAATGGCTCCTTTATATAAAAATTCGTTCCCGTTAATAATTTGCGGTTCATCCAGCACCCCCACTGTCACGGTCATTTTACCGTCCTCAATGGATACATTTTCTGGCTGGAACAATCCTGGAGGTCTTCCTATCCAGTTCCAGCCGTTTCCTACCGGTTCCAGTTGCCATTTTTCCTGATCTATCGGTCCTTCATCAAATTCGTCTGACATATTTTCTACCAGCACCCAGTTTTTCCCTGATGGTTTGGGATCCTCTCCCTCCTGAAAAGTAGGTACCATGGCCATGACAGGCTTTTCTTCTCCCCCATCAGCCTTCGGGTCCAAGGGTTCTGCAACTGAGCTACAGGATGAATTTAATCCAAACATTAAGGCAATCGCCATAAAGCCAAAAAGGCGATTTGTCATTTTTTCCTCTTGTTTAACTTTAAAAACGTTCCAATTTAGGAAGAAGTCAATATGCCTTGGCATATATTTACTTGATAAAATCATGATAATTATCGTTTGTCTTGGTTTGTGTTAATCACTTATTGTTGATGGTCATTATTCCAATTTCCAAGTCCTGACCCAGTCAAAAGTGGTCGTTCTGTCTTCAGCTGACATACCCTGCATTCCATCGGTATCAACAGGATATTGGTTCCAGTCATACACATTACTGGACATCGTCAGATACATGGGAAAACTGAAAGGGCCGCTTTTGGGATTCATTCTGTATACTTCCTTGCCATCCAGAAAAAAGATCAATAAATCCGGGCTTTTCCACCAACAACCGTAAACATGATAATCCTCCCATACCTTTTCTTCCAGATCTAATCTGTTTTCGTTTCTTGCATCTTCATATGGAGAGCAGTCCTCACTGGTTTGTCTATTGAGCACATTGGAAT
The DNA here is from genome assembly GCF_054777495.1 of Echinicola sediminis. Classification (NCBI taxonomy): domain Bacteria; kingdom Pseudomonadati; phylum Bacteroidota; class Cytophagia; order Cytophagales; family Cyclobacteriaceae; genus Echinicola; species Echinicola sediminis. Next base: position 20,545 of record NZ_BAAHAP010000023.1, read on the forward strand.
GCATCAAATGTGTCCATTTACTGGCCCATTGAGGATAATCCTGCTTCAGTTGTCCCACACTTTCCTGAATATCCAGTTCAGTTGTTCTTTTACATTGCCCATCTGGTATTTCCTTTTTGGCATTGATCACCCAAAAAGAGGAAGACATCTGAGTCTTGTTAGCCTTCATTCTGGCTTCAAAATAAGTACCTGGCTCGGCGGTAAATTTTGAGCGGATGATACCTCCTGCATATTCCCTGGTCTCCATTTTTTCAGACAATTGGTCCACCGTAATGGTAGCAGCGTTGCTGTTTCCATGATCCACTTTCACGGTTTCCTCGGAAAACAAACATTGACTGGAGCCTTTCCAAGGAAAGATCTCATTGGGACCATTACGCCATTTTTCGGGGTTCAATCCACTTTCACTTCTATCGTCTGATTCATTAAACTCATCTGACATTTCAGGAATTAATTCCCAATGGCTGCTTTCAGGCTTAGGATCTTGGCCTTCCAGAAAAATGGGGGCACTCCTTTCATTTACATTCTCATCTGAAGGATTCTTATTGGGTTTTAGTGGATCAGCTGAACTGGTGCAGGAGGCAAAAAAACAAAAGGTAGCCAGCACAGTCATGATTCGAAATAGCGGAATTGGAAAATTATTCCCCCTTTGCCCAGAAATTTTAATAATGCTGTCCTTTATATTTCCATGTCCATCCACCGGGTAAAGGCACATTTCAGGTGCCAGCAAAATGGGTTCCACACGATTTATTATCCTAAAGACTAAGACATACACCTTTTCTAAAAAAGAGATAAAATTAGCTTTGCTCATCATAGGGTTATTTTAGGTTTACAACAGCATGCTTATTTACTTGCCATGTCTACCTGTAAATATCCCCCTCCCGCCTCAAAGCCCATAAAACAAATGTTTTATTATATAGCAGGAATGTTCTTCCAGACTATCAACCTTATATATCCATCAACAAAGCCATTTTTCAATTATAGATTAGCATAACATCTGCTAAAAATCTCCTCCTTACTATCCCCTTTTTCATCAAATAAGCTCAAAGCATAATTCGTTCCACTGCTTGGACCAAGTTTAATGTCCTATTTCACTTTACTGATATATGTATAATAGACCCCGTAAATCTCATTATCCTCCAAAAAGTCATTGACCAATAGGGTCTTTCCCTTTTCAAGTTTTAGAATAAAATCAACGGATATCTCATCCCCTTCAATCTTTTTCTCATGGATTTGGTTCGCTATTTTGAGGCGTACTTTCCGGGGATAAATGGACTGGTATTCAAATCTGCTTTTCGGATTTTTTGATGGCACTCCCCAGATTGGCCCAGGACATTCTTCTGGCCACCTACGGCAAGATATTTTATAGGTTCCTTTTTCCAATATCTCCAAGGCATGGGTATTGTTGGTGTTTTTCATTCCTGCGGAAACCTGTTCTGTTTTCCATATCCCCTGGTCCTCTCCTATAGCGTGTTGAATGGTCAAGCTGATCTCCTCTTGTGCAGGATGTCCTACCACTGTAACCGGCAACTCCTGGTAGTTTCTGGTTCGAATGGCTCCTTCAATAAATCGGGAATTCTCATTGAGGAGTTTGGCCAATAGCTGTGGTTGCCTTTCTGCCAGATCATTTAGTTGCATTCTGTCCTGGGAAATATCATATAATTTCTCCCCGTCAACCAATCTCCATTTGCCATCTATAATACAAGTTCCCAACAATGGATGAGGTGGTCGCCAGTCTTGCTCATGATGTACAAACAATGTTCTTTGATCCAAAGCTTGGCTTTCCCCCTTTAGCAGTGATGAAAAATCAACACCATCCCAGGAAGGATTTTCTGCAACATTTAAACCGCATAATTTATTCAGCGTAGGGATCAGATCCACATGCTGAGTGGGAACACTTATGTCCTTGCCTCCTTGGACACCTCCCTTAGGCCATCTTATGAAAAAAGGCACCCTATGCCCCCCATCAGTGGGCGTTCCTTTTTTTCCCCTTAGCCCCATATTATAGCCTACCTTACCATCCGCACTGATACCGGCCGAACTGCCATTGTCCGTCATATAGATCACTACGGTATTTTCTTCCAAATCCTCTGCTTTCAGAAAATCTCTCAGGCGACCGAAATTCTCATCTAAATTGGTAATCATCCCGTAAAAATTGGCATTTACGATCTTACCTTCCTCTTCTAGTTTCTGGTAAGGCTTTGCATATTTTTCATCCACATAAAATGGGGAATGCGGGGCATTGGTGGCCAGATAAACGAAGAAAGGTTCCTCCTTTTTCTCTTTCATGTATTTCATGGCTTCCGCAAACCATACATCTGTACAATAGCCCTTGAATTGCTTGGGTTGATTATTGACATAATACACATCATCAAAATAGCTGTTCCCCCAATAATCAGAAAGTTCATTCACCCCTCCTGCCTTATGGTGAACCGCATATTCGAATCCACTATCGGTAGGCCTGGCCGGGTAATTGTCCCCTAAATGCCATTTCCCAAAAAGGGCCGTGTTATAACCGTTATTTTGAAAAATATCAGCCAGGGTCATAGTCCCGAGGGAAAGCATATCCCGGCCTTTATAGGTCGCCCATGCTCCATTGTGTATAGGGTATTGACCGGTCATTATAGCGGAACGGGTTGGGGTACACATAGGACTGACATGAAAATCCGTCATTCGAACCGCCTCATTATAAAACGCATCAATATTGGGGGTTTTGATCCAAGGGTTTCCGTGACAAGCCAGATCCCCGATACCTTGGTCATCTGTAAGGATCAAAATCACATTGGGTTGTTTTGAGCCCACTTGCCCTTTGGTAGGGTATACAATTGACATCAATAAGAGGAGCAAATAACTACTTATGAACTTCATTCCATTAACTTCTTTGGTTACTTAATATAAATCGAACGGACTATTCTGCCTTATTCCGGTATACTGTGGTCCCAGCTGCAGCATTTCCTCCCCAATCTACCTCCACCCTATCTTCATAGAAAATCTTTGATTCCAGTAGGCTTCTTAAGCGATCGGCTACCTCTCTATATTCCGGATCAAAAGCCAAATCATTCACTTCCTTAGGGTCATTTTGATACTGATATAGTGAAGGATCGACAGCTTCATAGGAAGCGTTAACAGCCCAGTCCATATTTTTGCCACGGACCTTGTCCGGTCTACTTTGCATGGAAAACAGAAATTCCTTATTCCGGATATATGCCCTAGGGCCTGTGACCGCATGGCTCTCACCAATGATGTATTCCCTCGCTGGAATGGACTTATCCGCTACTTTTCTTAGGTCGTATCCGTCCAAATAAGCATATTGGTCTCTTCGCAAATCCGCTCCTGCCGCCGCCATTATGGTAGGGGCAATATCCACAAACTCCGTGAAATCCTCCACCACCTTGCCTGCCGGGAATGCCTTCTTGTCAGATGAAACCACCACAATGGGATTATGTGTATCCACTTCCCAGGGAGTAAACTTGGATACCGAACCGTGGTCGTTTAGCTTCCATCCGTGATCGCCGCAAACAAACACAATCATCCACTCTTGATGGTTATGCTCACTGTATGCCTTGAACTTGGCCACTGCTTCCCCAATCAAAGCATCCCCATAGGCACAAAAAGCGTAGTAATCCTGAATCATTTTTTGCTTTTCTACATCGGTAAAATGATCCGAAAAACCATTGCTCACCTGCTTCATTATCTGATCTGGGAATTTTTCCCACTCTTTATCATCGAATTCGGGCACTTGATAATGATGTAGGGCAAATCGGTCCCGGTAATCCTCAGGAGGCAATACCGGTGTATGGGGAAAATCAAAACCCAAGTGACAAAATAGAGGCTTGGAAGGATCAACTCCCTCAAAAGTCAAACTGCCCATGCTGAAATTTTCGTCGGGATGGGAAAGGTATTCATCCAGCGCGCGAATATAGTACCCATCCCTGGTAAAACCTGCCGGACGTGGGCTTCGCCCTGAAAGGATCATCCCCGACTCGACAGACTTCCCCTTTTTTTCATTATAGTGCCTCAGTAAGTCATATTTGGCCAGCGTGGCTTCAGTGGTTCCTTTTTTGGAATAGCCCATTTCCTCCATTTTGATGGAGCAGTACTCCACCTCTCCTTCGGGAGTCACAAAAAACTCCACGTTTTTGAATGGCTCATCGAGCTTTTGTCCATTTATGCTGAATATCCAGTCTTTACCCCATTCACAGAACCCTTCCCTTGCTAGCAGCTTAGAATCAATACTGGTCTCGTATATCGGGGCAGCTACCATTCGGTTTTCTCTTCGGGTTTTAAGACGAACTCCCAGCTTTCCAATATGAAGGGTCTGATAGCCCAATTGCTGCATCTGTTCTGGTAAGGTGGGGCTTACATGTTCTGCCAAGTTATTGTGATACTCAAATTCATACACCCCGGATTTGAAGGGATACCTTCCAAAGTGCATGGCCGCACGGGAAGGAGCACAGCCCGGCGATTGGCAGTAAGTATTGATAAAGGTAGTTCCTTCAGCCACCATATTATCAATATTAGGGGACTCTATATATCCCAGTTCACTCATTTCCCGATCATGAAGGATTCTATTAAATGCACGAACCGCGTCATAGCGTTGGTCATCCGTAATGATCCAAAGGACATTGGGAGATTGGTTGAGCTTTTGTCCAAATACAGGACAAAAGATATTGCTCATCAAAGCCAACAATACTAAGTGTAGCATTTTCATTTCACAATGGATTTATTTGAACGGGTTATTTCTTGATTATTTTTTGGGAGACCGCCACTTTTCCAAGCTGTACATAGGCCGTATAAAGTCCAGGTTGTATCCCTTCAAGATTTACCAATGCTTTATCGGATAGCATCTTTGGCGGGTCAATTTTTACCTTTGTTCCATCCTGGGAAAACAAACTGATGAAAGCTTCTTCAGCACTTTGTTCCCTTCCCCAGCTAATCGAAAGCGTATGTTCTACAGGGTTTGGATAAAACCGAAAACCGGCATTTTCTTGGATTCCCTTGCTATCCTCGATTCCCACAATTACATTTTCCCGAACTTGCTCAAAACCATGGACCTGCAAGATCATGGAACTTATATGTCCCTGGGAATCGGGAAAAGTCACCTCCACCTGGTTTTGGGCCTGTAAAAAAGCATAGGGAACCGGTATTTCGATCATCCCAAAGAAATCATCCCTGTTGGACTGATCGTAGCCCTTCCAATTGTCAGGAACTTGCACGATCTTATCATTTACCTTAACTGTCGGCTGCTTACTTTTATCATGCTTCCTCCCAATACTCATCCTCAGTACAGCATATCCATCAGGCTTCTTTTCCACACCATCAAAGGAATAGCTAATAGGTGTATTGGCCAAAATAGGTTCCAGGTAGTTTTCAGGGTAATATTTTTTTGATACTACGGTATTTTCCAGAGAAGGAATTTCTTTCAGGTTTACTTCCAATACTACCGTTTCACCTGCCACAAGACTTAAAGATGGTGGAAGGTCGTCCCATTGTTCGATGATCATCTCATGAGCCTTGTCTGGATAGATTTTGAGTCTTTTGACGGTGATTTGGGAAACATCTGGAACATCATAACCTTCCAACTGGAACCCCTGCGACTGTTCATCCAAATTATTAAAGGCCAGATACAACATATTCCCATCCAGAAAAGCTTGGGCCTGCACATCAGGATTATCGGATTTGATCCAAATGCGTTCCCCTTTTACATTTTTCCATAGTTCATAAAAGGTGATCCGAGGGGTATATTCCCAAGCTGCAGGCGTGGGCTCTCCGATATTCGTGGGCTTCCAGAGCACGGCCTGATAAGGCTGATAATTATTGGCCTCGTTGATGTGCCATAATGCCTTGCCGGTAATAAAAGGAATGGAGATTTCCATCAGGTCTTCCCTTTCCAGCAGTCCAAACAAAATATGGTTGATCGAGCGGACCGTCTGGACGCTGGCCAAATCACTGTAATTCTCCCCATAGCCCTTTTCAATGGCCCCATATTCAGAAATGGCATGGGGCTTCACCGTATTCCATTTGATGTAACTGTAGTTTTCGATCAGGTCAAGAATCGCCTCAGAGTTGCTGCCACTTCTTTTATTATCCTGTCCTTCCACGTTTACCCCATCATATAAGTGCGTGGCAAAGGCATCCATATGCGCTCCTGCCACATCCATAAACATCTTCATATTTTCCTCCCAATGTCCAAAATCCTGAAGCTCCAAAGAAGGCCAAGCGCTGGAATAGCCGATGACTTTCATATTGGCCAAGGCCGGGCTCTGGTCAAATTTCTCTCCCACCTTACCATATAGTTTGGCCATTTGCCTCTTGATCCTAATGTTTTCATCATTGTTCCATCCGCCCTCATAAAAGTCCTTGGCATGGACAAAAGGCTCATTCATCACTTCAAAGAATTCAGGTCTTTCTTGCTCGCTGACCCAATGAGTAAAATAGTTCACCGCCCAATCTGCTGCCTTTTCTGTATCCATTCCGTCCACAAATGTGTTATAGGGATGTTCTGTTCCTATCTTTCTGGAAACAGGCCGTAAGGAATTGTCTCCTGTTTTGAATGCAGGATATTCGGCCACTTTACCTGTCTTTTGCTTGGCCGCGGAAAAAGCTGCCCAAAAGCCCCTCCCCTGTCCCACATTATATTGTTCATAGAGAGCGGTGTGCTCAGCATCATATCCCGAAGAGTGTATGGTAAAATATTTACTTCTATCCAAGGTAGTGACCTCGTTGATAAACCGTTGGCAGGTGGGGTCAAACTCTACCAAACTCTGTCCCAAGCTCTCTGAAGCCAACATAAAAAGACTGGCACTTAATGTAAGTGCACAAAATGATTTTAAATACATAGGTTATTTTTTTTGGTTTTGCTTACTTAAGCAGCAAATCAATGGTCAAACAGTTTCGGTAAAGATATTGAGACCAAGGAACTGTTACTAGTTGCTATGTTTTGACTTCTACAACTTATGTTTTCGAGGCCTAATTACCAGATCTTGCCAATTGCCATCTAGGATTGGCTATCTCACGGTAACGACGGCATAATCAGTGGAACCGCCTTCTCCTTCAGCCCTTACCCAAACCTTTGTCAGTCCAATGCCCTGAAAAGTGAGCTTACCTGTTTGGTCAACCGTGACCACCCCCGGATTTTCTGAGATGAAATCAAGTTTCTTCCCTTTAAGACTGGCATCTAATTTATCAACTTCCATTGTCAACTGCCCGCCCACTTTGCCTGCTACCACTGTTGGAGAAATTCTTAATTTTTGAATGGAAACGGGGCTATGGATCTTACCTTCATAAAAGCCACAACCCAAGGTAGCCAACCACAATTTGGATGGATCCTTAAGATCAAATTTCACATCCTCTATCCGGTGTGGTATGGTAATGCCCTCATTGTTTTTATGCCAGGACTTCCCTCTGTCCCAGCTAAAATAGATGCCTGGATTTTTGGCTTCAAAACCCAGGGACAGCACGATCAGATTGTAATCAAAAGGGGAAATGTCAATGCACTCCACACCTGCAAGAGGAAAGAGTTGCTCCCAGGTCATACCAAAGTCATCAGAAAACCAGAGCCCCTGTCCTCCGGTATAGTGTCCTGTAGAAATATACATCCTGTTGGTCAGGTCAAACTTAATGAACTGTACCCCTTCCACTTCTGGCGGCAAATTCACCTTAAACCAGTTTGCGCCCCGGTCTGAGGAATGGAACAATCCTCCTTCGGACTTTGGCGGGAAATAATCTTTATCATTTTTTTGGGCTGCTATGAAGAGTGATCGCCTGCTTTCATCTCTTGGGTCAAACTGGATATCATTAATCCTTGCAGGGACTGGCAGCCCCTTATTTCTTTGACTAAAGGTCTTCCCGTAATTGTCCGAAAAGAAAAAACCACCCTGATCGGCCTTGCTTCTGTCGACAATCTGTGTGATCCCAAAGTACATAAACTTATTATTCAGCGGATCGATGGTCAGTCCATTGGTGTAGAAGTCGTCCTTCCACCGCTTGGTAGCAGGTGTGGCAATGCCATAATTTTCCCAGGAATATCCCCCATCTGTACTTCGGAAGATGCATTCCTTATCCTCCTGCCGATTGGAAGTAGCATAGATTATTTTCGGATCATAGGGATCATAGGCCAGGTTGCTGACCGTCGCCTGGGTACTTGGAATGTATTCCACCGCCAATACACCATTGATATATTCACCTGTAGGAATCCATAGCCGGTGCTCACCAGAGCCAAATAAGGGGCTTACTGTTCTACGATCTTGGGCGATAGTCAAACCGGGAAGATTGGAATTGCCATGTCCCACCAGACCTCCATCGAAGGTTTGGGTCTCGTCCACCTGCTGCCAGTTTTTACCATGGTCGGTACTCAGCATAGTACTGTGATCAGAGATAATCATTACACTTCCATCTACACCGACATCAAGGGCCCTCATGGATCTCAAGGCATACTGATCTCCCCATCGCATATGCGGTGAGGCATGCCCTACGTCCATGTTTTCTGTTATTGGCTGATTCCGAGACAACCAATAACTACTGTCCCTGGCCCAAGCCTCCTCATAAAGCCTTGCTGTGCTTATCCAGCTTTTACCGAAATCCGAACTTGCCCACAAGCGGCCCGGCATGATCGAATTTCCAGTTTGCGGATCAGCAAAGCCCACATAAACAGCACCATCTCTACTGGGGTCAGCACTGATCATATTAAATCGCTGCAAGGCCTCAGAAGGCAATTCTGGATATTTTTGAAAAGCCTGTTTTACTGTAAGCTCAAACCATTCTGCCACATATTGGTAATAGTTTTCAGGTACCCCACCGGACAGTTGGTTGATATCCAGAACCATATTACCGTTTATTTTATGCCATGAATTGCCCGAATCTTCAGAATAAAATACGCCACCAGTGCAGCTGGTAGTCTTGGCATTTGGGTGGTATTGAACCTGATCAATCAGGTAGAGGACAAAACGATTGGTTTTAGGGTTAAAATAAAAATCCATATCCATAATGATACCATTGTCCAACTGTTTTTCACCGATTTGGGTCCAGCTGTCCCCACCATTCCCCGATCGGTACAAACCATAATTGGAAGAAGCAAATACCTGTTGCGGATTAAGTGGGTTAACAATGATTCTCCCTACCTGTGCTTTTGGATGCAGTCCCTTGGTTACCGTTTCCCAGCTGTTGCCAGCATCGGTGGTACGCCAAAGCTTTCCCTCATATGGTGACCTTGTTCCATGGGGATTGGAAGCCTTTAGGTCTTTATAGCAGGACAGCCATTCCTGTCCACGGACATTGGAACCTCCTCCTACAAACCATCTATTTTTATCAGTTGGGTCAATGGCCAGAGAAGCCACCTTTTTCTTCCAACGGTTAAGGTCTTCCCCATCTTCACCTGTTTCATACCAAGGGCAGTTTTTGACTACTTCCCATGTCCTACCGGTATCCTTGGTTATCCATAATTCTGAAGATGATATCGCCAAACCCATCTCAGGATTGGAGTAAGCATAGTATAGATCACGCAAATGATAAAAGGTACCATCCCCATCATCATCGGTTATTCCATACCAGCTATCCCCATTGTTATCAGTCTGGTAGGCATTCCACATATCGGGGCACAAAGCCACCTTCCCTGGAATGGTAGGGTGATAGCGCAGCAAGTTGGCAAATCCAGCATTTCCTGGTCCAAATTGCTGCCAGGTAATCTCTTGGCCAGAAGCCACTCGTTCTGACTTCAATCGCTTAAGATAGGCCCGTTGATCCTGGGCCTGAAGAAAAGTGGTACTCAAAAAAAGGAAGAATAATAAGCTTCTCATAACATGGAGGTTTTGCATTAAAGCTAACTGTAGCAGCTTTATTTCCATGCTCTTATTCTCCAGATCAATGGTACATATGTTTTTGGAATATTTTGCTTGTTTTAAAATCGATGAAATAACCTCCCTTGGGACAACTACTTACTTCTTTTTCTTGGTACCTGTAACTATATTTCTAAACTGCTGTCGGTAGCTCTGTGGTGACATGTCCTTATAACGATTAAACTGCCGGTAAAAAAAGGACAGGTTGTTAAAGCCTGACCGATAGCCTACCTCTGACACTGATAGGTCCGTTTCGATCAGCATCTGACTAGCCAGGGTAACTTTATATTCATTGACATAGTGGGTAAAAGTCTTGTCAAAGGTTTTTTTAAAAAACCTGCAAAATGCTTCTTTGCTAAGAGCCAGTCTATTTGCGACATCGCTCAAATTAATTTCCTCAAGTATATTATCTTTAATGTAGCTGTTGATCTGATTGACGCGATGACTCTCTTTACTGGATAAGTCTTTCCCAAACCCTGGGCCAGCCAGCAATGAGGTTTCTGATTTTGTAGCCAAAGTATGCAGAATCTGCAGTAGTGTCATCAACCGATCAAAAGGTGACTTATCGACCAAGCCAATAAAATCAGGTTCCAAGGACAATGCCGTCTGTTGGTCAAATGCGATTCCATAAGAAGAACCTGACAACAGTTTTCGAATGGCAACAAATTCGGGCATATCCAGCCAATAATTTAGTAAAGAATCATCCCATTGAATAATCACACATTTTACATGCTCACCCTTGTCGCCTATTGTTTTCCATGAATGCGGTACATTTTTACCAACCAGCACTAAATCACCACGATAAAACGGCTGCATTGAATCTCCTACGTACCTTATCCCTGTTGACCGCACCATATAGGTGAGTTCAAATTGAGGATGAAAGTGCCACTCCGCTTTGAACTCCTTATCTTCAAAGACTTTTACTTTAAATGAATATTCAGATGAAGTGGTTACCTGTCTTAACTGCGCTTTCATGGACTGGATGTGTAGCTAAAACCCCAATAACGACAGGAATTAACGTAAAAGCAATTAATAAATTTAAAAAGGGTCAATATAGTACACTAGTTGTACACAATGCTGTACAGATATTAGACAGTGATGAACCAATTTTGTAAAACATCATCAATATAGAACTTAAAATAAATGAAAGACCTAGCCATACGGGATGTAAAGCTCTATAAGGCATCCTCCGAACTCAAAAAGCCTATAGCTGATGCCACGCACACGTTGACAGAGATCTCTTTTATCGTAATGCGGATACAGTTGGAGAATGGGATTATTGGGGAGTCTTATCTCTTGTCCTTTCAATATTCTCCCAACGCTATTATCGGTGCACTTAAAGATGCAGCATCCTTGATCAAAGGATACAAAGCCTTCGAAACCGGGGTAGTTTATCAAAAAATGGACCATCTTTTCGAATATTTTGGCAATCAAGGCCTACTGAGATGGGCACAGGCAGCAGTAAACATTGCGATGTGGGATGCTTGGGGAAAAGCTCAGGGGCAGCCAGTACACAAGCTACTGGGCGTTACAAAAGAGCGGGTAAGCATTTATGGTAGTGGCGGTTGGCTCTCTTATAATATAGGCGAGCTCATAGAAGAAGTCACTTGTTATGCGGAACGGGGATTCAAGGCCGTGAAAATAAAAGTTGGTTCACCAAAGATCAGCACAGACTTGGAGCGCTTACGAAAAGTACGGGAAGCTGTGGGGGACAAGGTGGGCATCATGATGGATGCCAACCAGGGCATGGATCTTCCCTCGGCCATAAAGCTGGCCAATGGTGCCCGTGAGCTAAATATCAACTGGTTTGAAGAGCCTGTGAATCATCAGGATTTTCAAGCCTATCAAATACTCAAAAACCAAACAGGCATCTCGCTGGCCATGGGAGAGCGAGAGTTCGATACACTACCTCTCCGGGAGCTGGTCACACGCAATGCTTTGGACATTTGGCAGCCAGACATTCTAAGGATAGGAGGTGTAGAAGCATGGCGGGAAAGTGCTGCTTTGGCCTCAAGCTTTCATTTGCCAGTGCTTCCTCATTACTACAAGGATTATGATGTTCCTCTATTGTGTACCATTTCAAATGGGGTGGGTGCTGAATCGTTTGACTGGGTCGACCCTTTGATAGACAACCCCATGGTGGTCAAAGACGGTTATGCCCAGCCGCACGAAAAGCCCGGCTGGGGCTTCACTTTCATTGATGAAAAACTAACCGAAATCAAATAATATGGCACTTTCAGTATTTTCACTTAAAGGAAAACTTGCCTTAATTACCGGAGGAGGAACGGGAATAGGATATGGGATAGCTCAGGCCATGGTCGAAGCCGGTGCAAGAGTGGTAATCACTGGCCGTACAGAAGCTGTACTTCAGCAGGCAGTGGAAACACTAGGCTCACCTGCTACTTACCGGACAAATGATATCACAGACAAAAAAGGAATTCCCCATCTGGTCGCAGATATAGAAGCCAACGAAGGACCTATAGAAATTCTGGTCAATAATGCCGGCATCCACCATAAAGCGATGGCACAAGACACTACAGACGAGGATTTCGAAAGGGTCATACAGACCAACCTTATGAGCGTATTTGCCCTCACCAGGGAATGTGCCCACTTTATGCTCAAGCGTAAAAGCGGCTCTATCATTATGATAGGCTCAATGGCAGGGCTATTCGGTGTAGACAAGGTGGTAGCGTATGGTACTTCCAAAAGTGCACTCACTGGCCTGGTCAATTCCCTAGTTACCGAATACTCCTCAAACAATGTTCGTGTAAATGGCATTGCACCCGGATGGATTGAGTCGCAAATGTTTCTGAACGCTATCAATAATGACCCTGAGAGAAAACAACAAATTACCAACAGGATTGCTATGGACCATTTTGGCAAACCTGAAGATATTGGAAATGCAGCAGTGTTTTTAAGTTCGGAAGCTGCGCGTTACATCACCGGTGTTTTGCTTCCGGTAGATGGAGGAGCCACCGTAAATTTTTAGCAAGAAGATGAGACCGACATACATAGAAGATTATTCGATAAGTCAGGCATTTGACGGCCAAAGCCGCTTGGTTTATGGAACCTCAGGTCTGGGCGGTGTCTGGGGAGAAGTTGAGGCATCAGAATCTATCGACGCGATCTTGTTTGCCCTAGAAAACGGTATTTCGGTTTTCGATACCGCGCCCTCTTATGGTAATGCAGAGCTTTATTTGGGCAAAGCGCTGAGGCAATGGCGTGGAACCGATCCCTTCATAAGTACCAAAGTCGGAAGGCTTAAAGGAAATGATGCCTTTGATTTTAGATTGGATTATTCCCGGGATGCCATGACAAGAAGTCTGGAGGAAAGTCTCGAAACCCTCGGCATAGACCATGTCAACCTCTTATTTCTACATGAACCTCAGTTGGTCCCTTTGCAGGACATTGAGGCTATCCTTGAAACACTAAATGGATTCAAAGCACAAGGGCTGGTGAAAAAAATTGGCGTCGGAGGCAATCCAAATGCAGATTTTCTTCCTTATCTCACTCGTGAAAACTTCGATGTGGTATCCGGCTTCCTTAGGATGGATGCCTGTAATCTTTCACTGTTTGAGGGGGAAATTCAGCAGTATAAAAGAGAAGGTATTTCCTATTATGCGGCCTCTGCCCTACATTTTTCTTTGTTAGGCAACCGTTATGAAAAATATCAGCATGATGGGGAAGACGGTCAATGGATCAGCAAAGCTGATTTGGTCAATGCCAAAGCGGTCAAAGCAATAGCTGATGATTTGCAGATGCCTTTGCCCACACTTGCACAGCGCTATTTATTTTCCATTGAAGAGGCGGACCGTGTGGTAGTGGGTGCCAGAAACCTTGGGCAAATAGCTGCTACACTCAATGACTGGAAGCTTGGAAAGCTACCGGAAGATATATTCCATAGAATAACAGAAATTATTTTAAAATGAAAGCCATCAGACTCAACGAACCAGGAACCTGGGAAGTCTTAGAAATTTCGAACCCCGATCTACAACTTAGCTCCGATCAAGTACTATTAAAGGTCAAAAAAATGGGTGTTTGCGGTACTGATTTACACGCATTTAAAGGAACCCAACCGTTCTTTGACTACCCACGCATTTTAGGACATGAATTAGCAGCCGAAGTGATCGCTCTGGGCGATCAGGTCAAAAACGTAAATGTTGGCGACAGGTGCTCTATAGAGCCATATTACAATGAACAAATCGGGCAAGCCGTAAGGAGAGGCAAAACCAACTGTGGGGAACACCTGCGCGTATTGGGAGTACACGTGGACGGAGGTATGCAGGAACACATCATCCTACCGGCTCAATTCCTTCATCCATCCAAAACATTGACCCTTGACCAGCTTGCCCTCATTGAGCCATTGGCCATCGGCTGCCATGCTGTGGACAGGGCGGAAATATCGCATGAAGATATAGTGTTGGTGATAGGAACAGGTCCAATAGGATTGGCCACTATTCAATTTGCTCAGCTAAGCGGGGCCAGGGTAATTGCCATGGACATAGATGCCCGTAAACTGGAAAAGGCCAAGGAAATAGCACAGGTAAAAGAGACCCTACTCGTTTCCGACCACATCGAAAAGGAACTCACTTTGATGCTCAACGGAGATTTGCCCACAGTGGTGCTTGACGCTACCGGTAGTCCTCAGTCCATGCTCAATACCTTTAAGTACACCGCAGCTGGAGGAACCATCGTATTTATCGGTCTCTTTCAGGGAGATGTGGTATTCAATGACCCCTATTTTCACAAAAAAGAGCTGACACTTAAAGCCAGTAGGGCTGCTCTGAGCAGTGACTTTAAGCGCATTATCCGTCTTACTGAGGCTGGTAAGCTCCACCCAGAAGATTATATCACCCATCGATTGACTTTCGGTCAGGTACCTACCGAATTTGAAAAACTCTACACTTATGGTGGAGACCTGGTAAAAGCCATTATCGAATACTAATAACCTATTATACCAAAAGTGCGAATAATATGAATATCTCCCTTATCGATTTATCCATCATTGCAATCTACCTGATTGGTATCACTGTCGTTGGTATCTGGTCAGCGGGAGGTTTCAAAAAACAGACGTCCAATAGTTATTTTCTTGCAGGAAGGTCTCTGGGCTGGGGCGTGGTTGGAGCCTCTTTGTTTGCCTCCAATATTTCCACGGTGCATATCGTGGGTTTTGCAGAATCAGGTTTTACTTCCGGTCTCTCTGACGGGATCTTTGAGTGGATGGCCATTCCCTGTCTGGTATTTTTGGGAGTGTTTATTGCCCCTTTCTATTTTCGAAATAAAATCAAAACCATACCGGAATATTTCGAACATAGGTTTGACGGAATGGCCCGTACATTTATGGTCATCTTTGCCATACTAACTGCGCTGCTCATACACATCGGCATCAGCCTGTATGCGGGGGCAACCATCATGAAAGAATTTTTTGGTCTCGATCAATTGTGGGGAGTACTGCTGATCTCTTTTCTAACTGCTTTATACACCATCGTCGGTGGGCTCAAAGCAGTAGCTGTCACCGAATCCATTCAATCCGTCATGCTGCTAGGCGGCAGTATACTGATCACACTTTTTGGGCTGGCTATGCTTCCGGAGGTGGGTATATCCAGTTTTGAGCTTTTCTCTGCCCGAATAAAGCCCGAAAGCCTGTCATTACTACGGTCGGATGCTACCGTGGCCGAGACAGGGGGCATTCCTTGGTATGCCGTCTTTTTAGGTTATCCAGTATTGGGAATATGGTATTGGTTTACAGACCAAACTATCGTACAACGGGCACTCGGCTCTCGATCAGAAAATGACGCGCGAATAGGGCCTATGTTCACAGCGGTACTCAAGCTCGCCCCGGTATTTTTTATGTTGCTCCCTGGACTTCTTGCTTATGTCCTTTTCCGCGAAGAAATTGATGTTGCCGGTACAGAGCAGACGTTCTCCATACTGGTAGCCAAGTTACTGCCTGTTGGCCTTACTGGATTGGTTATCGCCTCCCTTTTGGCCGCACTGATGAGTTCAGTAGCAGCCGCACTAAACAGCTCCTCTACACTAGTATCCATAGATATTGTCAAGCGGTTAAGCCCTGACATAGATGACAACAAGCTGGTCTGGATTGGTAAAATCACCACTTTTATAGTTATGGTCATAGCCATCTTGTTTTCCTTAGTGGCAGGGGCCAAAGGTGGCTCTATCATTACCATTGTCAATTCGATCGGTTCGAGTATTGCCCCTTCCATTTCAGCGGTGTTTATCCTCGGTTACTTCTGGAAAAGAGGAACAAAAGAAGCTGCCAAAATTACCTTTGGTATCGGATTGATATTGGGAGTGCTCATGTTTTCTTTGGACTTTCCAGATGAAAATGGTGTAAAACTACTGACAGATACTATGGGCATGATCTTTATGATGCAAGCCTGGTGGGGCTTTGTGATCTGCTGCGTATTGTTTGTAGGCATTAGCCTGCTTACACCTCAACCTACCCAAAAACAAAAGAGCTATACGTTTACCCCATATGAATACTTTTCAAAAATCCAGAGCCTGTTGGATTACAGACTTATCGGCATTGCTGTAATGGTTTTGCTAATTTTATTATGGACAATCATAGAATTAATTTCCTAATAAATAATCCTATCAATATGAAAAATAACCTAATGCGTTACATTTTCCTCATCCTTTCATTATCGGTAATTTTCAGTGCCTGTAATCCTCAAAATGAAAGTAAGGTCAGGAGATTTACCTTTGTGTTACCCCGAGATATTGATGTAAAAGTCATCCATATGCATACAATGAAGCAGTTAGAGATAGAAGTTTACCAAAATGATGGCCATACTTTTTTGCTCGTCGATGCACCAACCGACTATAACCATGAGCAACTGATGGAGGACCTAGAAGGCACCATCCCCAATGCAAAAAACTTACTAATGCAGCCCTTAGAGCGAATTTATAAGCTCGAACAGAAAAATGAATATAGGGCAAAAGAGGGACAACTCGTCGATCGTCAACCTGGCACGAAACGTTTTGTTCTGACGCTTGAGATTGTCAATGATCCCGAACTACTCAAAATGTACAAGCAGGTGCATGGAATGGGAATGGCCTGGCCGGAAATCACCAAAAACATGAAACAGGTAGGAGTTCGGGATATGGAAATCTATCTCGATGGATACCAAGCCTATTTGGTGATGAACACCAAGTCCGACTTTGACTGGGAAGAGGAAGGCGAGCAGTGGGGAAAGCTTCCCCGTGAACAGGAATGGCAAGAATATGTGGCCAAATTTCAAAAAATAGATCCAAAGAGTCAGGTAGTTGAAAAATGGAATGAAATGAACCTAATTAATTAATGGGAATTGATATTAAAATGAAAAAGAACTCAACAGTATTAATCTGTATTCTATTATTATTTGGCCTACAAGGTCATGCTCAACAGTCACTGCAAAATGAATATGAACCCACCTGGGAATCGCTTTTGGAATACGAAATTCCTCAATGGATGAAAGATGCCAAATTCGGGGTTTTTATTCACTGGGGCCCCAATTCTGTCCCAGAAATGCATACGGATTGGTATTCCAGATGGATGTACCTTGATTCAGGACATGTGGATCATAATACTGGAAAGAAAATAAATGATACCCCCCACCCTGCATCTATTTATCACAAGGAAAAGTTCGGGGATCCCAAAACCTTTGGTTTCAAAGACTTGATTCCAATGTGGACCATGGAGAAATTTAATCCAAAAGAGTGGGTAGACCTTTTCAAAAAAGCTGGAGCCCAATATGTGGTGCCCGTAGCAGAGCATCATGACGGTTTTGCACTCTACGAGTCTTCTATCACCCCGTACCACGCGGTAAATATGGGGCCAAAGCGTGATGTTTTCAAAGAGCTGACAGACGAGATTAAAAGACAAGGGCTTATCTGCGGAGCGAGCTCCCACTTGGCCTTCAATTGGAACTTTTACACTCAGAAGCCTCATTTCGACACGGGGAATCCACAGTACGCTGATTTGTATGCACCTCCACATGAACCATACTCTCCCGCCAGCGAAGCATGGCTTGCTGAAATCTGGTGGCCAAGAACTAAGGAAATTATAGATAAGTATCAACCGGACATCCTTTGGTTTGACTTTTATCTGGATAGGCCGGAGTTTGCGCCTTATCATAAAAAACTGGCCGCCTACTATTACAATTCCGGTCTTAAACGGGATAAAACGGTTGTTTTGCAAACCAAAAACATGGGATATGAATCTTACCCTGAAGGGACTCACATGCTGGATTTGGAACGTGCTAAAATGGATTCATTGCGCAGCGAATACTGGCAGACCGATACCTCTATCGGTAAAAACTCCTGGTTCTATGCTAAAAACTGGATTCCCAAAGATGCAAAGGACTTGGTAGCGGATTTGGTTGATATTGTAAGTAAAAACGGATGCCTGTTACTGAATATTGGTCCTAGAAAAGACGGAATTATCCCAGAGGACCAAAAGAAAACCCTCTTGGATATGGGCAAGTGGCTTGAGGTAAACGGTGAGGCCATTTACGGTTCAAAGCATTGGGAGGTATATGGGGAAGGCCCCACTGAAACCGCAACCGGACATCTTTCTGAGGATAAGAACAAGGGGTTTACTGAAAAAGATATTCGCTTCACCACTAATGGGAATGCACTTTATGCAACGGTTTTGGTCCCTCCCACAAAGGACATCGAAATCCGTAACCTAGCAACTTCAAAAGTTGATATCCAATCCATCGAACTTTTAGGTTTTGACGGAAAAATTGAATTTAAGCAATCTGCCAATGGAACATTGATCAGCTTACCTGAAAGCGCTAATTTGAAGTATGCTTGGGTGTTTAAAATAGCTTATAAAAAAAGCCGTGGTTAATTTCTGAATCAACACTTCAATGAAATACTTTTCCCATTATCAAGTTTTGCTTTGCTTATTGGCAAGTCTTATCACCTTGACAATTGGTTCTTGTACATTTAAAAAGTCAGACGCCCAACGACCCAATGTGATCATCATCCTTACCGACGATCAAGGCTATGGTGACCTGAGTTGCCACGGAAACAGGTTTATAAAAACCCCTAACATTGATAAGTTATTCCACCAGTCGGTTCGGTTTACCGACTTCCATGTGGATCCGACCTGTGCCCCCACTCGAGCAGCACTCATGACGGGTAAATACTCCCATCATGCTGGTGTATGGCATACTATCGCAGGGGGAAATCACCTGCGTGCTACAGAAATGACCATGGCTGATATCTTCAAATCATCAGGATATCAAACTGCACTATTTGGAAAATGGCATCTGGGGTCCAACTACCCCTATCGCCCAATGGACAGGGGATTTGATGAATGGCTGGGTCAAGGGGATGGTGGCACAGGGACTACTGACGATTGGTTCGATAATGACCGGGTAAACGATTACTACTGGCATAATGGCGAACGAGTGCAAATAGATGGTTTTGCACCGGATGTCTTTTACAATGCGGCCATTGATTTTATCACAGAAAAAAAGGCCGGCGATGATCCTTTTTTTGTATACTTACCCACCTATTTACCACATGATCCCCATACTTTGCCAGACACGACTATGGCAGACTATGCTGACCCAAAAGTTTCAAAGTATGTTTCCTATTTCTTTGCTGGTATCGAGCGAATAGATGCTAACATTGGACGATTAAGACAGGCCCTTAAGGAATCCGGACAGGCCGAGAACACTATTATTATTTTCATGAGTGACAATGGAGGCACTGCTGGTGTACAATTATTCAATGCGGGCATGCGAGGGCGAAAAGGCCAGGTATACGAGGGCGGTCACCGCGTACCTTTTTTCTTTCATTGGCCAAATGGACAAATCCAGCAAGGTACCGATGTGGATGACCTCACCGCACATATAGATGTGCTCCCTACCCTAATGGAACTGTGCAACATCGAACCTAAAGGATTGACTGAATTGGACGGTCGAAGTTTTAAAGAACAATTACTAAACCCCAATACCTACCTACCAGAACGGACCCTGTTTGTAGAAGCACAGCGTACCATTGAACCCAAAAAATGGCTGAATACAGCAGGAATGACCAACAAATGGAGGTTGATCAATAATGAAGAGCTTTATGATATCGAGAATGATCCCGGTCAAACCAAAAATATTATTACAGAACATCCTGAAACTGTTGAAAAAATCCAAAACGATTTCACCGCCTACTGGAAGAAAGTAAGCCCGGGTGACAGGGATAAACCACAATTTATTGTTGGTCATGAGGCTGATCCTGAAACCTACTTGACTTCCTCAGACTGGCATCTTCCCCAAGTCCCCTGGAACCATGCACAGGTTGCTGCCGGACCGTCAAATGTAGGCACTTGGGAAATCAACGTTTCAAAGAAAGGAATCTACAGGTTCGAGGTAAGGAGATGGCCCAAAGAGGCCAATGTCCCCATTACGGGAATTCCAACATTCAATAAAACCATTGATGCATGGGACAAGAATAGCGGAATTGACAAACTTATTTACGGAGACCAAATGAAGCCTTTACCTGTAAAAACCATTCAACTTGAGGTAGGTAGATACTCCGAGGCCAAGGCCGTTAATTCAAAGGACACTTCTTTGACGTTTGATGTCGAACTAAAACAAGGTCAAGCTACGGTAAAAGCTCTAATGCTGGATAAGGAAAACCAGGTATTGGCAGGAGCTTATTACTTATACATTACATTACAACCTATTTCCAAAATCTTAACCGGGGATCTATCCTCATGCTCCAATGAACAGGTGGATTAAGGTTAAGTAAACTGCCCGGTTATAGGTTTTGACATGCTGCAGGTTCCCCTCGAAATTTTTGTTTTTAGGTTTAGAAGAGGAATTGTTTTCGCTCGTCACCTCCTTGACCGCTTCGTATTCCCAACTTACCGGTCGCCGTATCGTCCTGGGTGTCATGGCGAACTCCTGTTTTGAATTCCAGTAATTTATCATTTGCCTAAATGAATGCGGAGCCATCCCTGAACGGACATACTATTGGAGTAATTGCTAGGGGGATAGGCATTTTGGACTATCGCTTCCGTGCAATTCTCCCTGCTGCCCAACCTGAAAATCAGGTCGCCATTTTCGGATAGACCAATGATCTAAATAGATTTTCCAGACTAAGCATTTAGGATATTTTCGACCCATTTTTTCTAACTACCAATTGACCGATCAACTACCATTTCTTTTCCTGATAATACCTCACCCAATCAATTTTCATACTGGTACCGTCTATGGCGTCTGTCACCGTTCCATGCCACTTGATGATGGCCAGGCTTAAAAAGATAGGCGCTTCACTAAAACTAAATTCATTGGCAACCCTTCGAATCTCTTTTCCATCCAGATAGAATACCAGTTCCTTTTCATCCCATAACAATCCGAATGTGTGATACTCACTCGAGAAATCGATGTTTTCAAAGGTGAATGCTTCTGGATTTCGCATGCTTATTTTCTTACCATTTTCCGTAAGCACCAGGTCTGTGTGATTATGTATATTCGTATTCACCATATTAGGGTAATGACCTTCATTTATATCTACCTCAAACCGCTTACCCTCAGCTGGAGAAGCTCCCTTTGTCATCAACCAAAATGAGTTGTTCGTTGCTTCCGCTGCCGCATATTTATAGCGACATTCGAAATAGCCGTATCTAAACTTCCTCTTGGTCCAGATACTCGCTGATGTCCACTCCTGTGCTGCCCTATTCTCTTTCTTGTTATTGAGGTACAATACACCGTCCTTAACTTCGGCATTTTCACGCCACCTGCTACATAGGATATGTCCACTTGGACCATTTTGTGCTTCCCAATTTACGTCTAGCTGCGCATCAGGATAATCAAAATCATCTTCCCAAACGAGTTTGAAATTTTTCTTCACAACACGTGGCACCTGTGCGGATATACTAAAACTCGTCAAAACAAATAACGTACTTAAAACCAAGATCAGCGTAGCATTTTTCGAATTATTATTTTTCATATTCATCACCTATTCAAGCAATTAGTTGTTTTTCTTATAGTACTTTACCCAATCGATTTTCATGCTGGTACCGTCTATGTCATCCGTGATTTCGCCAGCATGGTCCAATATGGCCAAGCTTAGCCAAATGCTCAACTCTTTATGGCATTGGGTGTTTGGGATAGTGCGTATCAGCTTATCATCAAAGTAAAAACTGATGTTTTCCTCCGTCCATTCCATACCGTATCTATGGTAATCTTCTGCAAAGTTGTAATCAGTCTTTACATCATAGCTTCCGATTTCTTTCCATTCCCCACCGACAAATGCCTCGATTTTATAATCAGAAATTAGCCCATTCCAGTTACTACCACTTTGCCATCCATTAATAAATTGTATATGACCAATTTCCTGCACCGTAGGCCATGCAAACTCCAGCCATTTTTCCCCTTCTTTCTGGGAAACCCAACTCGTTGCGGTATTGCCATCGACAACATCAGACACCTTAAAATCATCACGAAGCACACCACTGGCATTGAACGTCACCTCTTCATTTTGTGCAATATTTTTTAATCCTGCTACTTCAGAATCTGCTGCATTTGAAAGGAGATTTTCAGGATAGCAGTTTTCATTTGGACTGTAAACCCTAAACTCACGAATGTGAAAGTGAGAAGCATTGTTTGAAACCAATCGAATGCGGGAAGTTTTTACTGGCTCTGAAAAAGTGTGGGCGTAGGCTGGAGAAAGTCCTTCGGTGTAGGCCAACTGATCATTTTCTGTTTTACCATTTTGCCAATGGTGCCGGTTGGTATTTACTTCATTTGGGAAATGGCCTTCATTAACATCCAACTCACACGTTAGTTCCGGACCGGATATAGGCACAGAGGTGGAAAAAAGCCAAAAAGAGTTGTTGGTGCCGCTAGCCTCTGCATACTTATACCTACATTCAAAGTACCCATACTTAAAAGCTTCTTTTGTCCAGATATTGCCACAAGTCCAGTCCTGACCACCGCGACTTTCTTTAACTGCTCTTAACTCTAGCACTCCGTCTTTTACAGCAGCATTTTCGCGCCATCTGCTACAGGAGATATGACCACTAGGGCCATTTTGTGAAGTCCAGTTTTTGTCCAGATCGGCATCGGGGTAATCAAATTCATCCTCCCAAACCAAAGTATAACTGGACAAATCCATGAATTGATCAGGAATGGGAAGCTGATGAACATATGTATTATCGGGGCATTTTGCCTCAGGTTCGTCTGATGGTTCTTCATCATTTGGTTGCTCATCTACAACATCCACCTCCCCATCATCTGGGTTTATATCAATGTCAGATGATCCGCAGCACATCAGAACCGCACAAAATGCCATCCCAAAGATTGTTTTAAACATGGTGGAAATTAATTGCTTGAACTTGCTCATTTCACTATAATCGTTCTGTTTATTTCAGGTCCCCGATCATTGGTGGGGCTTCATACTTTCACTATTTACTTAAGTTTTTTTAGGGGTATTACTACGGCAAATGACTCCTCACTATATTCAGGCAATACCGCAATAATCAAGGCTTTTGGAACCCCATTTTCCAAATAAACCTTTGGTATGCCAGCCGTGCGCTGCGCCTTGGTCGTAGTACCGTCTGTCCATTTATGGAATTCCGTTTCTAAAACTTCTGCTTCTGTCACTGTGTTATCAGCAAGATACTACGGTGTGCCATTTAGGTACTGTGATTAGGTGCTTTCGCATCTCGCTTTCCTCGAGCAAAAACAACTTCCAAGAAAGCTGCAAATGAATTGGTCAAAATAGCTTTCGGAAGGCTCATTATAACTTAAACCCTGCTTTCAAAAATATCCACCCTTTTAAGGCTCATATTTAGTGATTCTTACTGGAAATTGAACATTGAAAGAATGTAACACGCCATTTTCACCCTTTATATCAGAGGCACAGAGTAAAACCACCGGTTTTCCATCCTCGATATACAGCTGAGGTCGTTCCAAATGTTCTACTTCCTGAGTAGTTCCATCTGCCCAATCTATTTTCAAAGTAGAAACCAATGGATCGTCAGCCAATTTCCATTCAAAACCGTCTGAAGAGTCGAAAAGCACCAGAGCTCTGCCAGCATCTGTAAATGCCCCGTGCATGTCTTTTACAATTGCACGGTACTTACCATCCTGATACCAAATAAAGGGATCTTCAGCAGGAAAATCATGTCCCTCAGCTTGAAAAACAGGTTTATCATGTTTTTTAAATGGACCTGTGGGGCTGTCTGAAGTGGCTACACAGTGGACAACAGGGCCTCCCCAAACACCGGCTTTTTTTTTCATCACTGCCTTATAGACCATCAAGTATCTACCATCAGGGCCTCTGGTAATGGATGGGTTACTCGTAATCAAAGCATCCAAAGCATCCTCATTGGGACTGACATCAATCAGGGGAGTATCAAATCGCCTCCATGGCCCGTTGGGATTATCTGCCACCGCTACACCGATCCTTTGGTTGTTTCTATGTACGGGATTTAATTTTATCGTCCCAGGTGTGGAATATACCCTTCCATCGCCGGTGTTGCCCATGTAATAGAGGTAATATTTGCCATCAAAAAAGTGAACAGTTGGGTTGTGTGTACACAAACCATCCCAATATTCTTTTCCACGGACAGTAAGAGCAACATCTTTGTGCCTGAACGGACCGAAAGGACTGTCAGCCACGGCATGAGCAATCTCCGAATCGGTTTCCCATGCCCAGCCAAGCTCTTTTTCCCAACGTGAGTAAAACATATGATACTGGTCATCAGGCCCTTTTATCACAGTTCCTCCCCAAATGCTCCATTTGTCATCTTCAAACTTCGAATGCAAGGCAGGTTGCCCTAATTCCAATTTGAACTTTTCTGTTGTTGGTTCAGCGCTCGATGTTGCTGAATGATTCTGCTGTCGGCTACATGATGAAATGGCTACCATAGTTAGCATGATCAGTACAGTATTTCTTACATTCACATTCATAGTTTCTTATTTTGATTCGCTCGCCATATCCAATTTAGACCACTGGCTTACCTCCTGATGGGTGTTTCGATTTATCTGGAAGTAAACCTCCTTTTCATCCTCCAATTCAATCGACATCATCCCACGAACATTCGATCTGAAAGTCTTATCCAGATTTTCAGGATCCTCGCCATACCTTACCGTGTACTCACCGTCCTTAAAATCACTGGAATATCCAATTACCAGCTTACCATCAGTAATAAATGCATCCCAAACTATAGGTGGCAATACCTTTTCTGTCAGGTTTACTTGTACAGCCTCCGAAGGCTTGCTTTTTCCCTGATCATTGATCGCTACAAGGGCTAATTCATAAGTCTTCCCCGTATCAAGATCTCCAATATCTACAAAATCAGCAATCGTCTTCTCTGTCTGCATTACCTCAGCACCATCAGTGTAGACCACATAGTATTCTGTAGCGTTGGGCACCTGATCGAAGAATACCCTAACTGCATTTTTCCCAGCTATCACCTCACGAATCTGCGGTGTAATGGCACGTTTAAAAGAAATGGTTTTTGCCAAACGTGTATATCCTGTTGGTGCCTTTAAGCGGAGCGTGAGGTCAAGAACAGCTGATGGCAAACCAGTCCAGGTAAGCTCACCAGACCATTCCTTATCCTGCGGTCCAAGGTCGGGAAGCTGAAAGGCATTTTCAAAAACAACTTTACCGGAGGTATCTCTAAACGCATACTCTAATCGGTAGTCCCGCATGATGTAACTTGGGTAGTCTTTGGCATCACGAATAGGCATGCTGACATTAGCCTTGCCGTTTGAAAAGTCTACATCAAATACCTCTATGTCCTTTACAGGTGAGTGCTCTCGCTGTATTCGATCAAAAAGTCTCCTTTTATCCCTCCAGGTGGTGATGACTCCCCACACCCTGTTTTCTTCCGCCGTGGTACCGGCATAAGCACTTCGGTAGTCATTGAATGTCCACATGGAAGTTCCAATCACAAATTCATTTTTTTGTCGAAAATGATCCATCCACTCTGAAAACACCTCTTTATCACCGTCCAGCGAAGTGGAAGGAAAAGGGTCAAAACCAAATTCTGAAATGAAAACGGGCTTATTGGGCCACTTTTCTCTGAGGGTATTCAATATCTCCTGAGGTTTGCCTTGCCACCGGTACATATTGTGCATGATCAAGTCCACAAAGGTATTGGGATCAGTCTTTGGCGTATATTCCTCTTTTTGCCCAGAATTGCTCACGCAGGTCACCAATCGGTACGGGTCCAACTCGTTTTTTACATATTCGATCATCTCCCGTCCATATGCATAGTGATTATTGAGCTCATTGCCCACGCTCCATCCGATAATACTGGGGTGGTTGATATCGCGCTCTATCATTCCTTTGAGCCAGTACTTGGCAAGCAGGTAGTTTTTCTCGTTTACCTCCACCCCATGTGCTTCTCTTAACATAACATAAGGCTCCTCAAACATCAGGATTTCTTCTTCTTCCCAATTTAGGTTTATGCCTTGTTCCTCTTCTAGTTTATCTACCGGATAGTAGTTGGCGCGGAATTCATCATTGTCCAAATCACGTACATTGATCTCTTCAAAAAGCAGGATACCCTTTTGATCACAGAGCTCAATGAGTTTTTCGTTTTGTGTGCCATGCATGATGCGCATGAAATTGGCTCCGGACTCTTTCATAAGATCCACATCTCTCTCCAATACTTCCAGAGGCTCAGAAGATCCCCAATAGCGGCTCTCACTTACCCGGTTGAATCCAGCCAGACGCACGGCCTCCCCATTAAGCAAAAGCTGTGAATCAGTCAGCTGAACCTTCCGAATACCAAACTGATCGGCTTGCGTACTCAACACCTTATTACCACTTTCAGAAATCGCCGTTCGAACCTGATACAGCTTGGGATTATCAAAGTGCCACAGCTCTACCTCATTGGCATCTAAAGTAGCCGTAAGCGTTACTTGATCCGTGCTATGAGGAACCAGTACAAGCTCTCCGCTCAAAGTAGCTAATTCATCAGCTCCACTCATAACTGATGATTTCACAGTAATGGATCGCTCTTGGCTTGAATTATTCTCTACTTTTACCTTTAGCGTAAGCTCAGCAGTACCTTCCTGTAAATCTGGATCCGCATGCATGTACTGATAGTCGATTCGTACAGCATTGGCTTGTGTGAGTGTCACGTCCCGGATGATTCCACCCCAGTTCCAGGTGGCTCCTACAATGGCACTGTTGTCAGCTTGTACAGCGATGACATTTTCACCTTCAAAATTCAACGCATCGGTCACGTCAAACTCAAAAGGCGTAAACCCTCCCCGGTTCATCCCGATATACTGACCATTAAGATATACTCTTGACAGATGATACACCCCTCCAAACTTTAGGTAGTAGCGCTTTCCACTTGCCTTTTGCCAGCCATCCGGCAAGTTGATATGCTTGCGGTACCAGCCAATTCCGGTATAGTTAGAAAAGTCATTGATCATACCCCAGTGTCCCGGAACGGTAAGGTCATACCACTCAGAATCATCAAAATCTTTCAAATGGACACGACCAGGCTCTGACTTGGCTCTTAAAAACTTCTCCTCAGAAATTTCCCGAAACAACACGGCATCCGCAGCCACAGCACCGCTCACAATAGCCGTAAGCTCCACATAATTATCATCAGCCTGATTAAAATCATATATCCCCAGACTCACCCACTCACCACAAACGACACGTTGACTTTGGTATTTTGTCGTGATGCCATCCGCATGATGTATATTGTACTGGGCTGTCAGATGCGATGAAAAAGGATAAATGGTAAACACTTCGTAGTAGCCGGATTTTTTTAATTCAGGATAAAATCTGACATACGAACTGTCCTGAACATTGCCGTTATCTAGGTCAGTCAGGGAAAAGTAATGTTGCACATAATCCTCACGGTAAAACCTGGAATTCCGTTCTCCTTCTTTTGACACCTTCCAGCTCCCTTCCATTTTGACATTTTCATCTGTATTATCTATGACAATATCCGATTCCCGTTCTTGGATATTGAGATAATTGGATCCCTCGCCGTAGATCGTGTAAAACTTCCATTTACCATTGAGGGAAATTTCCTGACTGATGGTCCTCTTCGGAACAAGGGAGAAAAACAGAAATAAAATGGGTAGATATATTATGTTTTTTTTCATTATGGGTAGTGGTTTATTCATTCCAATTCCTTTCGATCAGTTCTTGAAGATGGGGATAATGGTCATCCTCTTCATTCAGTTTTTTTCGTTGAGCTTTGAGCTCTTCTTTTAATTCTCTGATGATAACTTGATAAACAGGATTGTGATATTCATTTTGCATTTCCTCGGGATCTCTCTTCAAATCATAAAATTCCCATGCTACTGGAGTATCAAAATCATATCTTCCCCAACCGTCCTGTTCTATTTCATCTTTAGGTTTATAATATTTCCCGTAATAAAAAATAAGCTTATATTCCTTTGTCCGTATTCCAAAATGTGCGGGGTTGGCATGACGGCTCCCCATGTGCATCCAATATCGGTAATACGTGGATGACCGCCACCCTTCAGGTTCTTTTCCTGTTTCCAGTACCTGTTTAAAACTTTTGCCTTGCATGTATTCTGGCACTGTAGCACCTGCCAGCTCCAAGAGACTCGGTGCAAAATCAGCATTGTTGATCAAAACGTCCGTTTTAAATCCTTTCTGGTACTTTTTTGGATAATGGACAATGAAAGGCATCCGCATACTTTCTTCATAGATCCAGCGCTTGTCCACATAATCGTGTTCTCCCAGCATCATCCCTTGGTCAGAAGTGTAAACAATAATCGTGTTTTCGTATAATCCTTCTTCTTTTAAAAAATCAACAATACGCTTAATGTTATCGTCCACCCCTTTTACACAGCGGAGGTAACGCTTTAGGTATTCTTGATATGCTTTATGCTTATACTGAGGATCGTCTGGTGACAGGTCTAAATCTAAACTTCGTCCCACTCCCCTAATCGTATTTCGCATTCCTACAGATGAACCTATATCGTGAATTAATCCATCGTTTTCCCCTCTCGTCGCAATAGAACCATGATTTCCTCGCTGATAAAGACTTGCTGGTTCTGGAATATAAGTATCCTCAAGGTATTCGGCGTACCTAGGGGCAAATTCAAACATTCCATGTGGAGCCTTAAAATGATGCATCAACATAAAAGGCTTTGATCGATCATATGAATGCTTGAGCCATTCGATAGAGCGGTCAGTGATGACATCAGAGGAATGCCCTTGGTACTCATCCACAAACACCTCATGAGCACCGTATCTTCCGAAACTGATGGTTTTCTTAATTTTGCCCTTTCTGGAGATCAGTTGAGGATTAAAATAGTCTCCCTGTTGAGGAAGTACTTCATAATGATCAAAATGTTTAGGTGGCGCTTTTAAATGCCATTTACCAACTACCGCGACCACATACCCCGTCTTTTTTAAAATTTTTGGCAGATATTGTTTATACTCTGGAAGAAAACCGTGCAGGTCTAATACACCATTGGTTTGGGAGTATTGTCCGGAAAGAATCGTAGCTCGGCTTGGTGTACAGATGGAATTGGTACTGAAGGCATTTTCAAAGAGCATTCCTTCAGAGGCCAGCATATCAATCGTTGGAGTTGGGTCCAATACCGACAACCTTCCCCCATACGCCCCAATGGCATGAGCGGCATGATCATCAGACATGATAAAAAGGATGTTGGGTTTTTCTTGTGCCGTAAGTTTTGCAAAGATTGCAAAGAATATAACTATGAATAATAAGGTCAGTTTTGATCCAAAATAGTTTCCCTGGCCATGGAAAAAAACTTGCAAATACCTCAAATCATCTTTCATCGTAATGGTATCGGGTTCCAAACTCATGTTATTTTTAAGGAGCAACTGCTCTTTCTTCTCTTTTTTTCCTCAAACTGCCCAGTCCCTGTTTGAAATATACCTCTGGCCTATGCCATACACCCGTTGATTTGAGGGAAGGTTCATCCACATCTAAGCTTAAGTCCGCATCTACCCTAGCTATAATGGAGTGTTGCTTATTCCTATCAGTAGCCGCATTGATAAAATGGCAAACACCCCAAGTGACCCCTCGTCCATAATCTGTATCAGTAAATGCATCCGGTGTGTAAAACCCTGCTGCTGTGGGGGCAAGCTCCACCGTACAAGCGATATTAAAATTAACCCCATCTTCGGCATACTGCATGGTTTGTGCTTCGTTCCCATCCTTAATCGCTAAGGCAGCGATTCCTTCTTTAAATGGAAAATAGGTGGTCTCATGTCCGGAATTTAATACCGGATTAAAGGGATGTTTTTCAAAAGGGCCAAACGGATCTTCAGCGATTGCTAGTCCATGAGCGACCGCATATTTATCGCGGAGCTCTGGCCATTTATTGTACGCTGCTTTATAGTATAAATAGATTTTATTATTATGTACCATCGGGTGCGGATCCTGTGTCTGATCCTGATCCCACTCCCCTTTTTTACCAAACGGAATTACAGGTTCCCCCCCCATGGTCCAGGGTCCTTTTGGGGAGTCTGCGTAAGCCATGGAAATAGGACACCAGTCACCTTGTGTTCCACTGGCTTCATTAAAAGCCTGAAAGTATAAATAATACTTGTCTTTCCAGATCAGAATATCCGGTGTGGCAACTGACCTCCAGCCCAGCGCGGGCTTGGGAGGTCTCGCCACTGCCACACCCTGCTCCTCCCATTTAAATCCGTCTTCACTGGTAGCATACCAAATATCACATAAATCCCAGTCTGTGGAAGGCACCTTATCTGTCGCTTCATCTGCCTTATCCCATCCTATTGGGGGCCCTTCAGTATGCCTCTTGGTATAATAGATATAATATATTCCATCTACCAAAATCGGACGGGATGGGTCACGCCTGGATATCGTCCCATCCCCTCCATTATAATCAAATCCCTCCAGCTGCGTATATTTGAATTGTGTAAACAGCTCATTATCCTGCGCTCTCGGAGCTGGATAGTCAAACATCCTCTCGGTAGCTGCGCTTAGGGGAAAACCGGGCTTTTTTTCAGGCATTTTATGCGGAAAAACCTGATGGGCTTTGGTTATGCTGTCTGGTTGCTCATGTTTAGGCTTTGATTGGCTGCAGGACATTAATACAACACAAATAATCCACGCAATCGTTAGGTTATTGAAATTCATATCATTTAGGTGTATTGGGCTCAGGTATATCGTTAATGGTTGTATTTTTTGACAACTATTCCTTTCGAAGTTTTTCCGTTTGTTCTTCAATTCGCACCCGCTGGTCCTTGGATAGTCCCTGCCTGAAGTAAACGTCCAGGTCATGACGTATCCCCGTTTCCTTCATCCGAGGATCGTCCACATCCAAGCTTAGGTCACAATCGAATCTGGTGAGGATAGAATGTGGGTTCACTCCATAGGTCCCCGCATTTACGAAGTGGGAAAGCCCCCAAGTAATCCCGCGGCCATAATCGGTATCGGTGAAAGCATCCGGCACAAATGGCCCGGTTGCTACAGGGATTAATTCAGTGATAGAAGCTATTTCGAAATTGACCCAATCTTCGGCATACTGGATCGTAAAATGCTCCGTGCCATCTTTGGCGACAATTGCGCCCAAGCCTTCCTTAAACGGAAACATGGTCACTTCATGGCCAGAACTGGTCAAGGGATTCAAAGGGTGTTTATCAAAAGGGCCAAGAGGATCAGTACCCGTAACCAATCCTCCACCTACCCATACCGGGTCAGGTCTGTTAAAAGCGGATTTATAATAAATGTATATTTTTCCGTCATGTACCAAGGGATAGGGATCGTGGATAGCATACTGGTCCCAAGAACCTTCCGGGCCATTCTCTATCACTATTTTACCGACTGGTGTCCAAGGCCCATCGGGTGAATCTGCATAAGAAACTGTCACCGGACAGTAATCTCCTCGCTTACCGCTGGCTTCCATAAACCCTTGGTAATACAGATAAAATTTCCCTTTCCACTTAAGAATATCTGCCGTTGATACCGACCTCCATCCTACTTCAGGTTTAGGTGGCCGGGGAACAGCCACCCCTTGTTCTTCCCAGTGAAAGCCATCTTCGCTGGTTGCATACCAAATTTCTGCAAGGTCCCAGTCTGTGGATGGAATGGTATCGTTGCTCTGGTCAGCGTTACTCGCCCCCACAGGAATAACCGGCGTATCCCTTTTGGTATACCAGACATAATATTTACCATTTTCAAAAATCACTTTGGATGGATCTCTTCTTGAAATAGTGCCATCATGATTGCTATAGTCAAATCCTTCAAGATCCGTGTACTTGAATAGCGAGTACAGTTCATTGTTTCTCGGATGGATCGCACTGTAACGATTGAAACTCCGCTCCATAGCGGCACTTAACTGCCGGTTTTTGGTGTCTTCCGTGACGGTATAGGGGAATGGATCCTGCTTGGAACCAGTCGTATCTTGCTTATTCGCAGATGGCTGGCAAGCCATTAATCCCACGAATAATAGCATCAAGTACTTATTCATCTCTTTTAACTTTATGTGAGTCTTCAATGCGCTTTTTTTGCTTTTCAGTCAGTCCAAACTGGAAATAGAATTCCGGATCTAGACGATAATTATGGTGTTTCATTTCGGGATCATGTACATCCAAACTTAAATCACAATCAAATCGATAAAGCTCTGAATGCCATCCTGAAGCATCTTTACCCATAAAATTGATAAAGTGGCCTATCCCCCAAGTAATTCCCCGTCCGTTTTTATTGTCCGCAAAAGCGTCAGGGATATAGGCATTTGGCCCTGTAGGCATAAATTCAGTAATCGCCATCACCTCAAAATTCACCCAATCTTTGGCATATTGAATCGTAAAGTGCTCACTTCCATCCCTTATAGTCAATGATGCTACTCCTTCTTTCCAAGGAAAAAAACATATCTCGTGACCTGAATTTTGAATAGGGTTAAGCTCGTGCTTGACAAACGGACCCAATGGATCATCGGCTATCGCTAAGCCTATGCCACTCCACACAGTGCCTGGCCGATTAAAAGCAGCCTTATAATACACATATATTTTTCCATCATGGACCAAAGGGGTAGGCGCCTGGATGGCAAACTGATCCCATTCGCCTTTTGCTCCTGTCGGGATCACAACTTCATCCACATGCGTCCAAGGCCCTTCAATGTTGTCCGCATAGGCCACTCCGACCGGACAGTAGTCCCCCCGTACGCCGCTCGGTTCTGTAAATGCCTGGTAATAGAGATAGTACTTACCTTTAAACTTCAAAATATCTGGGGTTGCAACTGCCCGCCATCCAGGAATGGGATATTCCGGACGGGATACCGCCACTCCTTGCTCCTCCCAGTGAAATCCATCTTTACTGGTCGCATACCAGATCTCACCCAAATCCCAGTCGGTAGTGGGGATTGTGTCGTTCCAAACCACCTCATCACCTGCAACATCCATTATTTTATAATCCTTTGAAAACCTTCCTACCGGAGGAATTGGTGTATCCCGCTTGGTATACCACACATAGTATTTACCATTTTCAAACACGATTTTTGAGGGATCACGCCGTGTGATGGTCGCATCGCCATCGTTATAGTCAAATCCGGTTAGTTTAGTGTACCGAAACTGACTATACAATTCATTTTCAGCATTTACATAAGAAGGATACTGGTTAAAACTTCGGTCAAGCGCTGCACTCAATTCATAATCATCTGAGTATTCAGTTACTTGGTAGGGAAAGGCTACTGTTCCAGGTTTGGGCGTTTTCAGTGGGATCACTACAGAATAGGAATCTTCACTGTCCTTCGGCAGAACTGCTACTATTAAGGCCTTTGGTACACCCTCATCCATGTAGAATTTGGGCATATCTGCCGTACGCTTTGTTTTAGTAGTAGTTCCATCTGTCCACTTTATCTCTCCTGCCTTAATCACCAGAAAGTTTTTAGCGGGTTTCCAATCCAGTCCCATATCATCAGATTCAAACAGCATTGTACTCCCATCAGGATAATCAGTCCATGCACCTCTGGAATCTTTGGCGATGCAATAGTAATTTCCGTTAAATACCCATTCTAAATGATCGTCAATGGCAAAGCTTGCTGTTGGATGAGTAATGAACGGAATATTGGTGTCCTCAAAAGGTCCTTCTGGATTGCGCGCTGTAGCCGTGACATGAATAACCTTTCCCCCCTTCTCACTGCCATCGTCAACCACATATTTATAGGCCAATAAAAATTTGCCATCCAACCGTCTGGAAACAACTGGGGTAGAAGTCATCCTTCGTCCTTCTTTCACATCAATCAATGGCTTATCAAATCGCTTCCATTCTCCATTCAGATCATCCGCAATTGCTAAACCTACACGCTGATTGTTCCGGTTTACCCACCATTCACTATCCTGGTTAATGGATGGCATGCGGTCATCCGGTGTATTGTCCCAGTAACCACTGCCTCTATTTCCCATGTGATAAAGATAGTATTTCCCATTATGCTCAATAACATGAGGATTGTGGGTGCAGTCACCGTCCCAATATTGCTTTCCTCGTGCGGGTAAAACGACATTTTTAAATTGATAAGGGCCGGTCAAATTATCCGATACTGCATGAGCAATCTCCGAGTGCGTTACCCAACCATGGTGTCCGCGGCTTTTGGGCCAGCGTGAATAAATCGCATGGTATTTACCGTCCTTTCCTTTAAGGATATTGGTACCCCAAACGTTATAATGTTCTTCCTGGATGATATTGTTCTTATCCCACTTTTCAGGCATAAGCTTTTTAAAATCAAAATCGGTTTGTGCCAATGTTTGAATTGAAATCAATACAAAAGCAAAAACCAATGTCCCTATTCCTCTGCTTTTCATAATCAATAATTTCCCTTACTTCTTTGCTGATATAAGCTCTCTTAACTCATTTTTTTCCTTCGCTATCCCTAACCGGTCAAGCTTTAAACTTGCATGATAAATTGATTTATTCACTACATTGGTATGCACGATACCATCACAAAGCGTTACGCTTCTAAAGCAATTCTTATTGATTCCATAATGAATAAATTTCCCTAAGTTGTTCATAGGCCTTTTTCTTATTCCTTCGTTCATCAACCAATCCCCACTCCCTAAAACCGGATGCTGGAGTACCTTTGTACTTACTTCGGTAGTCATTGTAGCTCCAGATAGACACTCCCATCACATAGGGCAAATCCTTGAATCCACGCAAGTATCCAATCAGTTCCGCGCTCAATTCCGCATCCGGCGCAGGACCGATCTGCGCTTTTCCAATCTCTGAAATGAAGATGGGCTTTCCTGGGAACTTTTCATGCGTCTTTTTTGCTAGTTTCACTGCCTCCCCGTAAGAATTCATGGATATGAAATCCACTTTTTCATAGGGCTCACTTCCAATTTCACCTTTTCGGTAGGAAGTGATAGTGACATAGGTTTTTAGTCTTGTTGTATCCAGTTCATCCACATAGTCAAGCATGGAATTGACATATTCAAACTGATCTTTAGTCATAGACTTTTCTTCCCATGGACCTTCCGGGTCACGTAGTTCATTCCCTACACTCCAAGCCACCACACTAGGATGGTTAAAGTCACGCTCCACCGTTTCCTTAAGCCATGTTTTTGTTAAAGGATTATTGGGAAAGGCCTGGGGATCATCATCGCCCCAAACAGGAATTTCTTCCACCAATAAGAACCCAATGCTGTCACAGAGGTCCAGGAGATTTTCTGCGTAGGGAGCATGCATCAGTCGTGAAAAATCACATCCCAGATTGTATTTTATGTCCAGCATATCCTGACGAACCAAATGGTCCGGTTCCGTATTTCCATAATCAGGGTGATCATGCACACGATTCACCCCATTCATGCGGACTGGTTCGTTGTTGAGATAGAATTGTTCTCCACGTACTTCAAATTTCCGGATCCCAAACTTATCCTTTGCATAAGCCACGGTCTTACCATCTACGCTTACCTGACTGCTTAGCGTATAGAGGTTTGAAGAATCAACATACCACAATTGATACTCCGATAAGCTCTTGGTAAACTTCACTTCAGAGAACCCCACTTCTCCGGCTTGTATTTCTTGGGTAGCTGAAACGGTATGCTTGTTTTGATCTATTGTGGATACTATTTCAGCTGCTACACGCTTATCGCCATTATTTTCCAACTTATACTTAATAATAAATTGGACCTCATTTTTTTCGAAGTTTGGCAATGCTGTAATATGCTGATACACCAGCCGCAGGTCTTCGTTAGCCTGCAGGCTTACCTCACGGCTAATCCCTCCCCAGGGCCACCATGCGCCCCGGTTATAAGAGTTATCAGCCATTACCACCAATGAATTCGGACCGTTTCGGTTTATTTTGTCCGTTATATTGAATTCAAATGGAGTGTAGCCTCCTATATGTTCACCCAATAATGTTCCATTCAACCAAACGCGTGCAGATTGATAGACGGCACCAAAATGTACCCTAATCTGCTTGCCCATCCAGCTCTGAGGAACGGTAAATTCCTTTTGGTAATAGCCTTTGCCCACATATTCACTGTATCGGTTCCGGGTGTCCCAGTTTCCTGGTACTTTCAGGGTATCCCAAGAGGGATAATCGGCCCGCAGGAATTCATTTTCATCCAGATCATTGGAAGCCAAAAAATGCCAAGTGCCGTTCAAAGAAATAGTATTTTGGTATTCCCCATATGGTACCACCTCCTTGGCACAGGAAAACAAGGTCAAGCTTAATATTAATAAGTAAAACTGTTTCATTTCTTGTCTATCGTTTTTTGTAGATTTATATCTTTCCCATTGGATTACTTTAGGTCCATCCCCCCTTGGCCCTTATCATTTTTATTAACATTTGGCCTTTTTCTTTACATCAGGGCCCAGCCGAAGAAGTCCATATTACCGTCAGCTCAAGGGGTATGTTTGATGATTTTTAAAGGAATCTGAACATTGAATGAGTGCCTGACATTATTTTCATCAATGGTGTCAGCTGCACAGAGTAGGGCCACCGGTTGACCATTTTCGATGAAAACTTGGGGTCGCTCCAAGTGATCGTACTTTACGATGGTACCGTCTTCCCAAGTCAAGGTCCGGTCGGAAACCTCAAAGTATTTGGCTCTATCCCATTTGATACCATCTTCAGAATCATAATGTACGAGAGAAAAAATACGTTTTGCCCCCTCATGTTTGATTCGTTTCACAATAGCCCGGTATCGTCCTTCCTGGTACCAGATGTAGGGATCCTCAGCAGGAAAACGCTCCCCCTCAAAAGTGAAAACCGGATCGGGATATTTCTTAAATGGCCCGGTAGGAGAATCAGCAATGGCTACCATATGCACCACCGGGCCTCCAGCGGGAAGGTCATATTGCTTACCAACTGCTTTGTAGACCATAAGTATACGGCCATCGGGCATTTGGCACACCGAGGGATTGGAGGTCATCAAAGCATCAAGGGCAGTGCTGTCTGAAGCAATACCCAACACGGGTTGATCAAACCGCTTCCAAGGGCCGTTTGGACTATCAGCTACGGCCACGCCTATTCGCTGGTTATTTCTGTGTTCCCAGTTGATCTTGGCTTTCCCAGGTACACTCACAATTTCTTTATTGCCTCTATTGCCCATATAGTACAAGTAGTACTTACCATTTATTTTATGAACTGTGGGATTGTGGGTAGTAGAGCCGTCCCAGTATGCTTGTCCACGATCAGGCAGGGCGATGTCGCGATATTCGTAGGGACCAAATGGTGACTTGGCAACCGCATGACCAATCTTGGAATAATTGACCCACTCCCAGCCAATATTTTTTGACCAAAACGAATACATCATGTGATAGAGCCCGTCCTCACCTTTGACAAGTGAACCTCCCCAAATACTCGCGGTATCACTGACGAATGCAGAGTAAGCAGCTACCTTACCAAATTTGATTTCATAATCAGGCACGCTGGAACTGACTACTCCCTTAGATTTAGTGCATGCAATAGCAATGATGGCTCCCAAGCCTAAAATCACATTCAATTGAATCTTTTTGATGATCTTATTCATAAATTCCAATTTCTTATCCTCTCGAATTATTCCCAGGTTTGTTACTCGGTTTTGGAGAAAGGATGCGGTTCAGCATTTTCAGGTTCCCTAAACACATAAGGCTTCCATTTTTCGTACCGCTCTTTCCATTCTTCCAGGCTCCGTGTGGGATACTGGGAAGAAAGGCCACCCATCCTAAATTCCTGTGGAACCCCTTTGTCCTTAATTGATTTTCTCCAAGCATAAAGCTCTCCCAAGAGTTCGTCTTTTATGGCCCCGAACTTTTTGTCATAGGCCAGGTTATTAAGCTCATATGGATCCTTTTGGATGTCGTAGAGCTCAAATTCAGGTTTGGTGGGAGCAAAAAACTTGGCTTGGTCCTCATTGAGTTTTCCTTCCAGGTACATCACGCTCATTTCGGCCAACATGGGATAATTGTCTTCTTTATAGCCACTGTACTGCAGCCAGGCCCGCTCGGGCATCAGGTTATGGATCAGCTTGTAGTTTTTGGACCGTATGGTGCGCATGGCATCATGGGTGCCCCCCATCCTATCCCTTGCCGCATAAATATATTGACGTTGGCTTATGGCCTCAGAAAAAAGTGATTTGCCGTGCAATGTATGTTCAGCTTTCACATGAGCGATATCCAAAATCGTTGCAGTAACGTCGATGCTCTGCACCAAATCATCATTGACCTGTCGGGATTGGATCCTACCTGGCCAGCGCATAATCAAGGGAACTTGTATGCCCGGATCATATAAAAATTGCTTGCCGCGAAAATGGCAACGGCCGTTGTCCCCTATTAAGATCACCACAGTATTGTCTGCGATCCCTTCTTCCTCCAATCGCTTAAGGATATCGCCTATTTCACGGTCGCAAACCTGCATTTGCTCCAGCCCATTTGCCCAATCCCGTCTGGCAAAAGGGCTGTCTACATAATATGGCGGGAGTTCCACCTCACTGATATCAATAGGATCTTGAGCATCTCTGTTCCATGTTCTGTGGGTACCATCAAGGGTGATTTGGGCAAAGAAGGGTTGGTTTTTCTCCCGGTCCTTCCAGTCATCTCCCATAAAGCCTAAATCTCCTAAAAAATTAGCATCGGTTTTACGAGATTTCATCAATACTGTAAAATAGCCAGCTTCTTTGAGCAATAGCGGTAAAGGCTTAATACCATAAGGTAGGGACTGTTTTTCATCTTTTTCTGTCCTATGTTGCTCTGCACGGATATAGTTTTGGTGAAATCCTGTGAGCATGGCTGATCGGGATGTAGAACAAACTGGGCTGGTACAGAATGCGTTGGTGTACCGGATACCCTCACTTGCCAAATGGTCAGTAAAAGGTGTTTCTATTCCCTTCGTACCATAACAGCCGAGGTCGGGACTCCAATCCTCCAACATGATCCAAATGATATTTGGCCGGTCTGAATATTTATTATTAGCCAAACAGATGGAAGACATCAATGCCGTGACTAGACATAAACCTAACTGAAAAAGTACCTTTATACCACGATGAGTTACTTTTTGTGGAGTTTCTATCAAATGGACTTTCAAAATGGCTACCATACTATTTTGGGCTTAAGGTTAATGGTTACTTCAAGTTATTTTAAGGCCTGTAGGGATGATTTTTAGGAATAAATGCTTATCCAATCCCAGCGGACATTTTTTTTGAGGTGGTTGGTGCCCGACCTAAGGGCTCATTAGGTCGGGACCAACCTGCTATTTCCATGGTTCGTTTTGTTCCAAATTGGAATTAGTCAATACTTCATTTTCTGGAATCGGGAAGTACCTGTGTTTGGGCTGGACAGGCCTTATAGGAAACCAATAATTGGTAATCTGCTGTACTTTCAAAAATTCTCCCGTCCTGGTCATGTCAAACCAACGGTCCGATTCAAAAGCCAGCTCCCAGGATCTCTCCTGCAAAATGGCCTCCAAGTACTCCTCTCTAGACAAGGAGTTGGACAAAGGTTCTAAATTTGCCCGTTCCCGCACCTCATTCACGGCCTGGAGCCCATCTATTTCTACTTGACCAGAAAGTCTGGCACTTGCCTCGGCATAAATCAGCAATACATCAGCATAGCGCAAAATGGGATAATTGGTTTCATTTCTGGCACCATTGGCCATGACATCCGCATATTTTTTTACAATAACTCTTTCCTTAAGGTTAGGATCATTTTCTCTGGTATGAAGATTCCCTTGGGAGTCTACAAAAGAGGTATCCATAAGCTGTTTTCTAAGATCATTATCATCATACGAATCATAAAAATCCTCAAAGGCAAAGCTTGACCCCCAAGCAGTAGCTGAATATACCCCATTGGAACCAGCAGGGGCAAAATAAGAAGTAAAGTTTTGTGCCTGAAGATTGGGACTTCGGGAAAATTCTACCGCAAAAATATGCTCTATTCTGTTAGCATTTTCCCTGCTTACATCCCAAAGCAGCTGCGGATTTTCCACTAATCGGTAAGTCCCTTTGTCCATAAGGCTTTTGGCGATATTTTTTGCCTCACTATACTGCTCATGATACAAGTATACCTTTGCCAAGAGCGCTTGGGCAGCCCCTTGGGAAGCCCTTCCGCTTACCTCTGGTATACCTGGGCTCAAAATTTCAATAGCCTCTTGGAGATCTTTGATAATTTGCCCATATATTTCCTGAACAGGTGATGTTGGAGATTCAATATCATTTAAACTTGAGGTAGGAGTTACTTTCAACGGTACTTCCCCAAAAGTTTTTACCAAATTAAAGTAATATAGTCCTCTCAGGAATTTGGCCTCAGCCACAATCTGAGACCTGCGATTTTCGTCCATTAGTATCCCCGGCACGTTTTGTATGACCAGATTTGCATTGTTGATCCCATCATAACTTTCGTTCCAGAATTGCTCTATCTGATCATGGGTGGCATCATAACTAAATTCAGTCAATAGATTTCTGCCCACTACGGGTTTTGGAAACATTTGATCGGCAGAATAATCCCCCAGCATCCAAACGGATTGTCCGTACATGCCCGGTCTGGTAAGTGAGCCATAAGCGGCGGTTATAGCAGATTCGGCATCTTCGGCCGTTTTATAAAATTCGTTGGTGGTAACGAAACTGTAAGGCGTTTCTTCCAAGTCACTGCAGGAAATTAGCGCAATCGCTAAAAGACTTACCCCAAGTAAAGTTTTTATATTAATATTCATGTCTTTTGGGTTTTGATTAAAATGTTACTTGAACGCCGAGCAGATAGGTCTTTGCCCGCGGATAAGGATCTCTGTCGATCCCAAAATTGGTGACATTGTTTACCCCTGTAGTATTGAGTTCCGGATCATATCCAGAATAATCCGTCCAAGTGACCAGATTGGTTAAACTTGTGTACAATCGAAGTCTTGACAACCAATTGACCTGCTCTAATCCAAAGGTATATCCCAGCTGGACATTTTTTAACCTGACAAATGAACCATCCTCTATGTATTTGCTGGACTGAAGCAATCTACCACTTTGGGATGGCCTGACATAGTCATTGCTTGGGTTCTCCGGACTCCAATGGTTCACCACCGCAGCCAATTGATTTGAACCAAAAGTGGCACTCTCTATCAACATTCGTCGGTTAAAAAACACATCATTGCCCACGTTTCCTTGGAGGAAAACAGAGAGATCAAAGCCCTTGTACCGGAAGTTATTTGTAAACCCAAATATATAATCCGGATTGGGGTCTCCAATGATCTTACGGTCAGCAGCACTAAAGCTTCCATCTCCATTGACATCGGCATATTTTGCATCCCCAGGTTGGGCAGAGGGCATATGACTCCCCGCAATGTCATCAGTGGTCTGCCAGATACCATCCCAGACGTATCCATAAAAGGTACCTACAGGATAGCCCACTTTCAATAAACTACCGTTAGCAAATGCCCCCACTCCTCCGTCTCCGGTAGGAATTACTTCATCCACTTCCCCGGTGATCTTAAGGATCTTGTTGCGGTTTCTGGAAAAGTTCCCTGAAACCTCCCAGGTGAATGCCTTATCGACTACCACGGCATTCACCCCCAGTTCAACTCCCTTATTTTCGATTTCTCCAAAATTCCCGAATACCGTGTTGAAGCCAGATGATGCCGGTATCCTTCGGGAAATCAACAGATCTTTGGTTTGCTTGTGGTAGTAGTCCAAGGTCAACATTAACCTATTGTCCAAAAACCCTATGTCCATCCCAACATCAACCTGGTTGGTGCGCTCCCATTTAATATCTGGGTTGGCTACCCCTGCAGGGCTGATTCCTATGTTAAGTGCCTGGCCGAAATTATAATTGCTTCCACTCGTTAACCGGGGGAAAGACTGGTAAAGGGGAATATTGGCGTTTCCCGTAACACCATAACTCATCCGAAGTTTTAGGTCACTGATCAATTCGCTATTGATAAGAAACGCTTCTTCTTTGGCTCTCCAAGCGAATGCTGCAGAAGGAAAAAATCCCCATTTATTGTTTTGACCAAACCTGCTGGAACCATCTGCCCTTCCCGTTAAGGTAAATAAATACTTATCAAACAATATATAATTGAGTCTTCCCGTCCAAGAATCCAATCTCCAACTGGATTTATTGGAAGAAACGTCTCTATTAGAGACAAGGCCTAAATTATTATTCACCAAAAGATCTGTGGACAGTTCGCTACCACCTGCCAAGGCATTCACTCCGGTAAACCGTTGGGTGGAAAAAACTCCTGTAATGTTAAAATCATGGACTTCTCCTATCTTTTTGGAATAGTTAAGGACACTTTCATGGATCAATGAATTTTGGTCCAGATTTCCAATCCCTGCTACTCCTCCATTTAATCTCCCAAGTGGCAAATCGGTTCCGGTGTAGGAATCCTTCCGGTCATGGAAAATATCCACACCTATGTTCCCACGGTAGGTCAATCCTTTGGCAATTTCCACATTGACATAAAAATTACTAAGCAACCTGGTATTTGTGCTCCTGTTGAGCACTTGGGTAAGCGCTAGAGGGTTGGCAGCCAATTCAAAATTTGAATTGATATCCCCAAAATAGGTATAGTCCCCCTGATCGGTATAGGGTGAGAAAATGGGTGGCGCAAACAAAGCTGCTGTTACTGTTCCTGTATTTTCGCTTTCATACCTGCTACCGGTAATGGCTCCGTTACTGACCACATAATTATAGTTGAGGTTAACGCCGATTTTCACCCGATCATGCAACTCGTTTTCTAAGTTCAAACGAGACGATATTCTTTCAAAATCTGAATTTTCGATGATCCCATCTTGGCTAAAATAATTAAAACTAAGATTAAACAGCGTTTTTTCGCTACCTCCAGCAAAGGACAATTGATGGTTTTGAATGGGTGCCTTTCTGAAAATTACGTCCTGCCAGTCAGTATCGTGATATTCGATCCCATCCAAAGCTCCGGGATTTATTAAATTGTTGAGTTCTAGGAACTGCTCTGAATTCATTAAATCCAGCTTTTTGGTAATATCCTGTACACCATAATAGGAGTTATAATTGATTTTGGTTTTTCCCCTTTCTCCTTTCTTTGTGGTGATCAATATTACCCCATTGGCCCCTCTGGCACCATATATGGAAGTAGCTGAAGCATCCTTTAGGACTTCTATAGAGGCAATATCATTGGGATTGATAGTCGCCAAAGGGTTCAGTTGTCCCCCCTCTGAATTCTGGGGACCAGTGGACCCAGGGGCAGAACCGCCAGCCACTATAGGAAACCCATCTATAACATAAAGGGGTTCATTGGAGGTACTCAAGGAATTCCCTCCCCTGATTTTCACACTGGCCGCCCCTCCTGGAGCACCTGAGTTTTGGGTGATCTCCACACCTGCCACCCGGCCCTGAAGCCCTTGGTCTAAAGAAGATATTGGTG
This sequence comes from Echinicola sediminis, assembly GCF_054777495.1. NCBI lineage: Bacteria > Pseudomonadati > Bacteroidota > Cytophagia > Cytophagales > Cyclobacteriaceae > Echinicola > Echinicola sediminis. The sequence goes on from NZ_BAAHAP010000023.1 coordinate 64,145, forward strand.
TTTTGTTTAATTCTTCTGAGGAAACAGAGGCTACGGACCCCGTTAAGTCAGACTTCTTCACCGTTCCATATCCTACCACTACCACCTCTTCCAGGGATTCCATATCTGTAGACAGGACCACATCGATCTTGGATCTCCCGTTCAATAAAACTTCCTGTTTCAAAAAGCCCACGTACGAAATCTCCAAAACGGCATTTGGCCCAGATACATTGAGACTAAACTGGCCATCAATATCCGTAACGGTACCATTTGTGGTGTTCTTTTCCAATATCGCAGCACCGGGAAGTGGAAATCCATCCTCTCCTTTCACCACTCCCTGAACCTGGTGTTGATCTTCCAATGCAGGAAAAGCAGTGCCCTCCCACATAGGGCCCAAGGGCTGGGCCACCGGTTTTGCATTGACCACATTTGGAGTAAATGCGAGAATTGTCGACAGGGCACACAGTACCATGCCGGTTAGTATAGTATATCGTTTATTTTTCATGATTTCGGGTTAAATTGTTAAGACAAACCAATAGCTTAAAATCGAAGGAGGTATGCCTCCTTATCAGCCCACCAACGGTTAGCGGTTTTCTCAAATCCTTGAATTTGGTCCTAATTAACCAAACTGATTATTAAGTTGGGCAAGCTCTGCATGCGGCCCCAGTATGCTTTATATCATAGTTTTTGCTTTTAACTTTTATAACTACCTGGCAATTCCGATCCAAATCCCGGGTTCTTTGGAAAGGATAAGGCTTATTACTTAATTTTGCGCAAAGAAGTTATTCCTTCAATTGGCCACCTTTTATTCAAGTCCACTGGATCTATTCAATGGTTTAAATGCTATCTACATAAGATCCCCATTAATGAGATCGGCGTATTTTCATTTGGTCTATCCATCTGGATGACTATTGAATCAGTCACTAATGGCTCTTCTAGAGTAAGTTCATAGAGGGCCTGGTAGTTATCCTTAACCTCTGCAATAAGGTGCTGACCACAGTTATACAGCTTAAAATTCCGTACACAGAAGGGCATTATGCTCTCGGCATGCTTCATCTGAACCGTTTCCATCGGATGGTCATAATCCGAATCAAAGAAGAGGCTGATCGTATGAATCTTTTGAGGCTGCTTCCAAGTTAGTTTGACCACAGCTACTGTGGCGTCCAGATCGGCTACCCACGCATTGGGCTGTTCCACCGGCCGAAAAGTTCCGTTGATCAAATTATCGGTGCCAAAAAGCTGTACGGATCGGTCAAGGCTGAACGCCATATTCTTTCCTTTTGGCCTTCTTTTGGGACACCAAAATTCAAAAGCGTCTACACCGATCTCTTTGGGTGGATCCTGTTTACCGAAGTTCGAAACCGCCTTATTGACACTGTTATACACCGTCACGAGACCTGAAACCATTTTGTCTGTGAGCCCAACAGACACCAGGTCATTTTTCATCAGACAAGCAAAAAGGTATTGTGGTCCTTCCACCAATTGATCACTTTTCAAGGTGATTTCCTGTTCTCCCTTCTGCAGCTCAAAACGGAATGTCTCTAGGGGAATGTCTGGGGTATGATTATAGACTTTACTACTGATCCTCAATTGTGCTTCCAGGACGGTTTCCTTTTCAGCTTTTACTTTCAGCTGAATGTTTGGCACCTCCCTTTGGATAGGGACCATCTGGGCCATGGAAAAGCCCAGGGATTCCCAGTCTCCACTATGCGGCAATGCTTTTAGCTCCAAGGTGCTGGAGGGCGTAATATGAGCCTGTTCTGCCAGATTATATCCATGATTCAGCTTGAACTGCGGGATATAATGTCCTTGCGCCATCAATGTAGCTTGAAGTTGGCCTATTTTCCCCTCTTCCATAAATTCCTTAGGGGAAAGTCCTTTCTTTACGGAAAGGGCTGCAGCCATTCCCACAGCCTGTCCCCCATGGGCACAGGTTACCATCACCCTGGTGGAACCAAAGGCCACATGACTGGCACTGATGATCCTCCCGGCAAGGAGCAGGTTATCTATTCCTTGGGGCACGTAGCACCTGTAAGGAATTTGGTACACCCCTTTGGTATGCCACTGGTTGCAGCCACTTTTGTCACTGTAGATACCATCTGCAGGATGTAGATCCATGGCCCAGCCACCAAAGGATATCGCGTCATAATGCTGGCGCTGTTCTACCAAATCCTTCTGATGGATCATATAATGTCCTTCAAAACGCCTACTTTCTCTTTTACCGGGAATCAAACCTACCCATTCCAAGGTATAATGGTCTGCCCCATCGTACTCTCCGGAATTTTTAATATGATTCCATATTCCATAAGCCACTTTCCACAGTTCAAGCTTGATCTCCTCTGTGTCGTGGACAGTATCTTTTCTGCCTCCGTACTCAAACCACCACAGCTTACAGCCGTCCTCTCCAACTTTTACATTCTTAATTCTAGGAATGGCACTCATATCTTTGAGGGCATAATTTGGTGCGGTGTACTGTACCGGTTCTTCCTGTTTCTTAGAATAAAAAAACAAGGTATGGCCCAGCAGCTCTCCGTAATCTTCCACATCAGGAGACATGGCTTCTTCAAATTCTTCAGGGCTTTCCGCCCCTATCCTGTAAGGAACGCCCGCCTGATAGGCTATTATCCCATCTCCGGAGGCATCGATAAATTGTTTTCCCTCAAATTCATACAGGGTGGAATTTTGTGAATTAAAGCCTACGACTGTTTTAATATTTTGATCATCGTATTTGATCACACTGAATACTGAGGTATTAAGGTACAGGTCCAGTGTGTCTTCCTTTAGTACTTTGTCCAACAGTACGGTGTCAAAAATCACGGGATTTCCTTCCTTATTTCGGTAAGTATTGTCCAATATGATCTCATTGATCAGTCCCCCTTCACGTGCCCAGCGATTATTGTTCCCCATATGGGATGTAGCACCTAGTGCCCAAAGTCTCACCTCACTGGAGGCGTTGCCTCCCAATACCGGACGATCCTGGATCAAAGCCACTTTGATGCCTTCTCTGGCCGCAGTGATGGCCGCACAGCTTCCTGACAACCCGCCTCCTATTACCACCAGGTCATAGTTATGGCGCAATGTTTTTAACTCTCTATATTTAGATAATGCTACTTTTTTCATACCTGCACGGGTTCTCTCTCTGTTTTTATACTTTTATTTTTCTTTTTGATGTGGAGCAGCACATAGCTGCACAATGTTACCAGCATGACACCGGTGACCAGTACATAGGCATTGCCCTTTTCGGCAAACAGCCCAATGGAAAAGATGATGCTACCAGTAATCAAGGCCGCTATGGAGATCACTTTTATGCCAAAAATTTTGTCTTTATCGGCCTGCTCCGACTCTTGTGGTGAAAGAGCCAATTTGTCGACCTCACTTTGCTTCGCTACATTGGAGAAATAATCTGTTGCTTCTTTTTTACCATAGTTGGCGTAAAGTTCAAACAAAAGCAATAGGCTCAAAGGTACCAAAGCACCAAGGGCCTGTTCATCAGCCCTGCCAAGGCTTATCCCTAACCAGCTCGGAGCCAAAAACTTGAAAAAGGCATTTACCGTAAGACTGATGAGAGTTACCCCAAGCACAGAGCCTGCTGTCTGCCTTTTGGAAAAAAGTGCCCAGATGGGCGGTGCATATAAAGGGACCCCCGTAATGGCCGCAACGGTCAGTACCACATTGACGATGCCTCCCAAATGGGGCACCATCAAAGCGATGATTACTGTCCCCACACCAAACAGGAAAGTGGACAAACGGGCCACTTTCATCAACTGTCTTTCGGATGCTTTTTTTCGGAATGCCCTGTATAAGTCATTCGTAGTGACCGCTGCCATCATATTCAATGTGGTATTCACAGAACTGGCAGTGGCAAAAACCATCCCAGCAATCATCAGTCCCAGCATCCCCGCAGGGAGGGCTTGTTGGCACATCATAAGGTAAGCCCCCTCTGTCTCGGCAGCCCCAGAAAGCCCGGGATTGATGGTTCGGTAGATCATCGGAGGTAGCATCCATATAAGTGGGAAAAACAGGTACAAGCCACCGAAAAGCAAACCAACTTTTCCCGCTTCTTTTTCATTTTTCACACTTGTATAGCGCTGTACATAAGCCCAGTTTCCTCCTATAAAGAAAAAATTGTAGACCATAAAGGCGAAGAGAAACCAAGGAGAATATTCCTCATTGACCAGTTCAAAGAAAGTTGAGGGTGTTTTATCCAAAAAGGCCTGCACCCCACCGGTTTCCTGAAAGGACAAGGGAATGACAATGGCCACGGCTGCGGTCAGTATAATAAACTGTAATACATCTGTGGCCAAAACAGCCCAGAACCCGCCCACCGTGGTATAAAGTAAAATGGTAAAGCCTAAGCCCACCACAATCCATTCAATCGGATATCCCGTGGAAACATTAACGATTTTAGCCACAGGATATAAAAAGGCTCCTGCGGTAAAAAAGGAAATCAGGACAAATAGATAAGTGTATATCTTTTGCGTTTGCTCACCAAACCGGTTGGTTATATATTCTGCCACTGTAAGCGCTCCTGTTTTTTTCCATCTTTTGGCAATGAACAAAAAGATCAATAAACCGCTAATGGCCATGGTCAGCTGTATTGTCACTGCCACCATTCCCTGATCATAGGCAATAGAACCCCAAACCACAAAAGTGCCTGCCGAAAAAAAACTCATAAATAAGGACAAACCGCTGATCCACCAAGGGACATTTCCTCCGCCAGCAAAGAAAGATTTCATATCCCTCCCCGTTCTGGAAAACGCCATTCCGGCCGAAATTACTATTAAAGTAAAAACTCCAATCAAAATATAATCTTGAGTTTGCATAGGGTTATCTTGGTATTGTTGGGATAAAGGTGTCGATAACGTTTTTAAGAAAAAATCCCATGACTAAAATCACTTGTTCGAAAAGGTTTTCGTAACTTAAATTTTAAACGAAAAGGTTTTCGTTATTCACCGATTATGTAGAGAAAGCTATCCAAAATAGATTACACTCATGAAAGAATACATCACCATCAAGGACCTCGCTGAAAAACTGCACTTATCAATAGGAACAGTTTCCAAAGCCTTTAATCCAAAGTACAAGGACATTGGGGAGGAGACCAGAAAAAAAATCCTGAATACCGCCCGGGAAATGGGTTATGTGCCCAACCCCTTCGCCCAAAAATTACTAAAAAAGAAAACGCTGAACATTGGCATCATTGTCCCTGAATTTGGGCATAGTTATTTCTCCGAAGTAATCTTTAGCGCTCAGCAAAAGTTGCTTGAAAATGATTATCAAACTTTTATAATGTCCTCACACGAAAATTCGGACTTGGAAAAAAAGAACATTGAAACCCTGGTCAAGCATATGGTAGATGGCCTGATCATTTCATTGTGCAATGGAAGTGATAACCATCAATACATCAATGATGTCATAGATTCTGGAATCCCGGTGGTGCAGTTCAACAGGGTGTCTGGTAAAATAAACTCCCCGAAAGTCGAATTCAACGATTATAAATGGGCGGTATTCGGAACAGAGCATCTTTTAGCACAAGGCTGCGTCAACTTGATTCATTTAGCACTTCCTAAACACCTTCCCCTAGGCACACAACGTATTATGGGTTTTAAAAAAGCGCTGGAAAAACACCGCATCACATATGAAGAACATCAAATCATTAACGCTGGAATTACTGTTCATGACGGCGAAGTTGCCATGCTCAATTATTTAGAAAAACACGGCATTCCCGATGGTATACTAGCTGCTGGGGACCCTTTAGCCATTGGTGCGATGAAAATCCTTAAGCGCAAAGGAATCGGAATTCCTGAAAGGGTAAAAGTCTTGGGATTTACAGAATCGGCCATGGCTCAGGTGGTAGAGCCCGAGCTTTCAAGTATATCACAACCCACTGATCGTATCGGCACATTAATTTCTGAAATATTATTGGAACAGATTTCTGGCAGCCCCCAATCCAACAACCATCATCTTTTCGATGGAAAACTGAATATCAGGGCATCCTCTAAGCATACTGAATAATCAAAACTCAAACGTCAGTTCAATGATTATTGGCTCATCATCATTGCCAAAATAGTTATCTGAATTCCCATGAGGCCCCATACTTTGAGGATCTTGGAATTTAGTTCCAATGGCCGGAATATTTTTAACAAAGGAGATATCCCCCCCGGGAAATTGCACTGAAACCCTACCATTTGGATCCTTACTTGGGTTTTCTGGGCTTAACATTCGCAAATAAGTATGGGGAGATTGACAATAAACAGTAAATCCATTGTTATTTCTTCCTACTACTTTTGCCCAATACAGGTTAGAGAAAAAGCCTTTAAATTCTGGGTATACATAACCGGACTCTCCCGTAATGGTATTGTTATAGTCGTTTTCCCAAACCTGAAATTTCGTCCCTTTCATTCGGTTACGCCAAACGCGGTAAGGACCATCGCCCAACCACTTCATACCCTTTACCTCTGACTCTGGAAAAGAAAAAGAAACTCCTTTGTAATCATCCACTCTTTTTTTGCTTTTCATTTCTACCCTCAAATCGAGTAGACCATTCGGGTAAACAGTCCATTGGATTATGTCGGAGCTTAATTGCACATGTGTGGTCCACTCAGGTGTTTTATCCTTTTCCTCGAAAACCACCGTAATTTCCACCTTTTCATCCGAAGAACGTAGGTATACGGAATCAATATTATCTTTTTGCCCCAGTAAGAGGGGGCCTTTACCCAAAGGGATTTCTTGATTTCCTTGATTGACGTGTTTCAACAATCCGGTTTTCCTGGAGAAAGTATAGGCAACATCATTGGTTTCAACAAAAACCAATGAATCCGTTACGCTCGATTTTAATTTGCCCTTTGCTTTATAGTTTAATCTTTTATGGTACAGTTTTGAAGATAGCTGTACAGGGTAGGACCAAGTGAATATTTCCTTGCCCTCTGCATCTCTGGCGGTTAGATGCAACGCATCCGCTGATTTCCACACAGAAGGCACCTCCACGTTAACCAAGCCTTTGGCCCCCGGGGCCAATGCTGGAAGGGACACATTGTATTGCGCCAATACTGCACCTGAAGGATTTTCATTGGGACCGTCAAACTTCACCCACTTGGCTGTAAGGGAACATTCTTCCAAATTGGTAAAATGATAACGGTTTTCTATCCTAAATATTCCGTTAAAGTCCTTACGGATAAATCGGTCTTCAATATACATCGGGGACCAAATTTCTTTGATCGAAAAATAGCTGGCTTCTTTTTCCCCATATGGCCCCACTATTCCGTCTGCAGCATGGTTTCCATCGGTATCCAGCATACCGTTCTTATCCGTACGTACCACAGCTTCATCCGCAAAATCCCACAAAAAACCACCTGCAGATAAGGGCATATCCCACATCATTTCCCAGTAATCCTCCAGGCCGCCACCATGTCCACCATCATACAAACCATGTAAAAATTCAGTAGGAAACAATATCTTATCTTTCGCATAACCATCGTTGGTCAGCGCATGATAATGAAAATAATGCAAAGTATTTGTTTTCCTGAAAATATTCCATGGGTGGATGACTTCTCGTTTTTGGATGTCCCAAATGGCATAATCATCATCCAGTTCGGTATTCCAGCCTGATTCGTTCCCATTGGCCCATAATAGAATGGAAGGATGGTTAACATCACGGACAACTGTTTCTTTCACGATTTTACGACCCACTTCGGTGTCCAAATGAGGGCTGTGCCAGGTACACACCTCATCGATCACAAACAAACCTAATGAATCACAAGCATCCAAAAAGTGAACGTCAGGGGGATAATGAGACATACGAACCGCATTCATGTTCATATCCTTCATCATTTTGACGTGTTCAATACTTAACTCCCTGGAAGTGGTCCGTCCCGAAGTAGGATAAAAAGAATGCCGGTTTACTCCTTTAAATTTGATGCGCTGTCCGTTGACATAAATTCCATCGCCTTCGAGTACTTCAATGGTCCGGAATCCGATTCGTTGTTGTATTTTATGCAAGGTATTTCCCTTGTTATCCTCAATGGAAAGTGCCAACTGGTACAAGTTTGGTTTTTCGGGATTCCAGGTTTTTATATCGGAGGCCTTGGTATGGAGGCTCCATTTACCTTTTGATTGCTCCACTTTTAGCTCGGTCAATTCCTGAACAAGTTCCCCTTTCATATCGAACAAGCTTGCCCTTATTTTTGCTGCCTGTGGTGCATCTACCATCAAATCTGCACTAATTTCTCCATTGGCTCGGGCATCAATGGCAACCCTTTCTATGTGTTGCTTGGGTAATACTTCCAGATAAACTGGTCGGAATATACCTCCAAAGATCCAAAAATCTGCTTTTCGCTCAGCGTAATTGATACTTTCATTGGAGGATGCCTTATTTACCTTTACCTCCAAAAGATTATTTTGGCCGTATTTTAACAGGTCAGTGATGGGATAATTAAACTCATAGAAGGCTCCCTGATGCACCTCACCTGCCGGCTTACCATTTATCTTTACCTCAGCATCCGTCATAACCCCTTCAAATACAATCTTAATTTCTTTATTCTTCCATCCCTCGGGTACCGAAAAAGTGTGCTTATACAGCCCATATTCATTTACTCGTTTATCAAAAGGATCATGGCCATAATTGTACGATCCAAAGCCCTGCTGCTCCCAGCAGGAAGGAAC
>NZ_BAAHAP010000024.1:0-69252 GCF_054777495.1 Echinicola sediminis
CCTTTGCCCTTCATTTCTGGCGATAGGACCACGGACATCGCTGTAAACCCAATTTCCAAAATTAAAGAAAGAAGTGGAAAAGCTGATTCAGACTGGTAATAAATCGCAATAGATTTTAAGGAATGCACAATTTTAAGATAAAGAGCCAATGGCCCAAAAATAAAAGTCCCGCGGCAAAGCCAGCGGGACAACAGTTGCTTTAGATATAATCTATAATAAAATCATCTGAGTTTATCCTTTTTATCTGTGGATCAGGCTTTTGTTCCCCTGATCATCTCCTTTTTACCTGGAGGGCCGGGCAATGTTTCCACTGTAAGGCCTAAATCTGTCAAGTCCCTTTTGAGCTGTCCTTTGGCGCAATAGGTGACGAATACCGCTCCAGGACTCATGGCATCCACTACTTTTTTTAGCAGGTCTTTGGCCCATAATTCCGGTTGCTTGCTGGGGGCAAAGGCATCAAAGAACACCACATCGGTAGGATAAAGCTGTACTTCCTCCAAAGTGGTCTGGTCCTTTTTCATGTTAAAGTATTCGGTCAGCGCACCGCCTTCATTCCAGGGGGCTTTGTGAAGCCGTTGGAATTGTCCTTGGAAATGGCTTAAGTCCTCGTCAATGGAAGTATAGTTCAATTGGGTATAGATATCTTCCGAAACGGGAAAAGGCTCAATGGTATGATAAAGTAGGGGGATTTTGTTCTGCTCTGCCCAGACCAAAGACAGCCAGGCGTTTAGCCCAGTGCCAAAGCCTACTTCAAACACCCTGATGGGCTGCTTGTGCGGGTGGTGCATAAACCAATGGTCCAGGCCATAGAGGAAAAACACATGAATGGATTCCCGGTAGGCACCATGGAAGGAATGATAGGTTTCGTTCAGCTCAGGTACATAGAGTGAATGCGAACCGTCTTCTGTTTCGATGAGTTTGATTTCCCTTTTCATTTTAGCTGACTTTATAGATCAAAGCGACGCAATAAGCTGAAACTCCTTCCTGTCTGCCCACGAAACCGAGCTTTTCGGTGGTCGTGGCCTTGATGGAAATATTGCTTTCCGGAATGCCCATCACCTCTGACAGGCAGGATTTCATGCCGTCAATATGTGGATTTACTTTGGGCTGCTGAAGGCAAATAGTGGTGTCCAGGTTACCGATTTCATAGCCGATTTCCCGGACCATGTTCATTACGTCCTTTAACAGGATTTTACTGTCTATACCTTTGTACTGTGGGTCTTGGTCTGAAAAGTGATAGCCGATATCACGAAGATTGGCCGCACCGAGAATGGCATCACAGATGACGTGAATCAAAACATCGGCGTCCGAGTGTCCCACGGCTCCTTTGGAATGCTCCAGTTTGATGCCTCCAAGCCAGAATTCGTAGCCTTCCTGCAGCTGGTGCACATCGTATCCAAATCCAATTCTAAAATTATTCATGCGGTGAAGATAATAGTTTTCGGTCAGATTTTGGGCATAGGCCAAATCATGTCTTCACCAGAGCTGTGATAAAGAGGGACGGCATTGGACTTCTTCCTTACAGCTTGGGAGGGCTGCTTGAGGGAACTAATGTTTATTGCTTTTATAATAAAGCACAGAGGCGTTGTTGTCAGAAATGGTCTTTTTGGCCATGTCTGAAATCTGCCCTGCAGTAAGGGATGTTTTTCTGTCGTATTCTATTTGGTAAAGATCAGGACTCCCCAAGTGAGAGTAATAAGCCAAGTTCATGGCCCTGTTGATTAATTGGATGGATTCGTAGGTTTTCATGGCTTCCGTCTGGTTCTTAACTTTCTCCAGGGTCTCGTCCGTAATGGCCGTCTGAACAAATTCTGCGACTACCTCATCCAAGGCTTTTTCAGCTTCTTCAGCACATTGCCCTTTTTCCATCTTTCCGGTGAATACCATCAGTCCGGGGTCATAAGAGCCAAGCACATAGGCATTGCAAGAAGCGAAAATTGAGGTGTTTTTAACCAGTTTTTGCTCTAGGAGGGAAGACCTGCCAAAACCCAGAATATCTGTAATCAGGTCACATTCCAGATAGCCCGCTTCAAGTCTCCCGGGGACATGATAGGCTTTGTATAGGGCATCTGTGGGAACATCAGCACTGATGGTCCTGGTTCTTTTTTCCAGTTGGGGGGCTTCTTGGGGAATGATGGCCTTTTCTTTTTTGGACGAAGGGATAGGGCCAAACCACTTTTGCGCCATTTCCAGGATTTCCTCTCCGTCTACATCTCCGGCAATAACAAGAATGGCATTGTTAGGGGCGTAATGGTTTTGATAAAACTCCCTAATATCTTCTTCCAGATAGCCCTCTATGTCCGCAATTTCTTTACCAATGGTAGGCCATTGGTAAGGGTGGGTATGGTAACTCAGTGACCTTAGGTGATGCATGGCATCTCCATAGGGTTGATTGAGGTATCGCTGTTTAAATTCTTCGATGACCACTTTCCGCTGGGTCTCGATGGTTTTTTTGCTGAGGTTCAGCTGCAGCATCCTATCGGACTCCAGCCAAAATGCCGTCTCAATATTGGTCGCGGGAAGGGTAATATAGTAATTGGTGATGTCCGTGTTGGTAAAGGCATTACATTCCCCTCCTACACGTTCCAATGCCCCGTCGAAATTGGGGACATTTTTGGATCCTCCAAACATCAAATGCTCAAAATAATGGGCCAGTCCTGTCTTACCGAGTGCTTCATTTCTTGAGCCGACTTTATATATCATATTGGATACGGCCATTTTGGTGTTATGGTCCTCATGGACAATCACCTGCAGGCCATTATCTAAAATGTATCTTTCGTAGTTAATCATAGGTTAGTTTCGCAAGCCAAAAAGGCCCGATTCCCTAAGGAATGTTGGATATGGTTTTCAAAGTGTAAATGGCAAACCAACTGTCAATCAGCCTGTATCGACAGTTGGTTGGTGCAAAACTAATAAAAAGTAGCAAAAGGTAAGGGAAGAATTTTTTAAATCGACTCGCCTTTATAACCAGCAGCTTCCAAAGCCCCTTTGATGTCCTTTTCAGAGGCCTCCCCTTCAGCGGTCAAGATCCTGTCCGGATGGCTTAGATCTACTTTCCATTGCGTGTTTGGCAATTGGTTAAGCTGGGGAGTGACTGTTTCCACGCAGGCTTCACATTTGATATTGGTTTTGAGTTTGATCATTTTATTGGAATTTAAATGGATGAAATAATTAATTTTTTATGAATGGTTTATCCTTTCAGCCTCAGGCTATTGGTGACAACCGATACTGAGCTAAGGGCCATGGCCGCGCCTGCGATCATGGGGTTGAGTAAGAAGCCAAAGGCCGGGTAGAGCATGCCTGCGGCCAATGGAATCCCGATGATATTATAAATGAAGGCCCAAAAAAGGTTTTGCCGAATGGTTCTGACCGTTTTTTTGGTAAGGGTCAGCATGGCGGCCACCTGTTTTAGGTCCGAATGGATAAGGGTCACTTTGGCCACATCCATGGCGATATCGGTGCCTTTGCCCATGGCAATACTCAGGTCTGCGGTAGCCAAGGCCTCGCTGTCATTGATGCCGTCTCCGACCATGGCTACAACTTTTCCCTGGTCCTGCAAGGTTTTGATATAATTGGCTTTTTCAGACGGAAGCATATTGGCTGCCAATTGGTCAATGCCCACCTGATCCGCTATGGCCTTGGCGGTTTTTTCTTGGTCACCGGTCAGCATATGCACCGAAAGACCCATGGCTTGGAGTTGGGAAATGGCTTCTTTTGAGCTGGCTTTGATCTGGTCCGCTATGCTGATAATGGCGATGATTTGTTCATTTTTGGAGAAATAGATGACGATGTCTCCCTCCGCAAGACTGTTTTCTTCAAATTCCGTCATCCAATCAGCCGGTTGGATGCCCTTTGTCATCAGCCAGCTTTTTTTGCCTACTGCGTATAGAGCACCTTCGACAGTACAAGAGACTCCATTTCCCGTATGGGATTCGAAGTGGTCAATATCCGTTTTGGATAGCGCTTTTAAATGCTCCACGACGGAGGCTGCCAAGGGATGTTCACTTTTGGCTTCCAAGCTTCGCAAAACCTGCAGTTCCTTTTCCTGATGATCAATGAGCGGGCTAAACTGAATGGACTTCACACTAGGCGAACCCACCGTGATCGTACCTGTTTTGTCCAAAATAATGGTGTCTACCTTATGACCGGTTTCGAGGCTCTCAGCATCCCTGATCAGTATGCCCAAGGAAGCCCCTTTGCCTATGCCGGCCATGATGGCCGTAGGGGTGGCCAGCCCCAGTGCACAGGGACAGGCAATTACCAAAACCGTGACAAAGGCCAACATACCAAACAACCAGGAGTCCTCCATGCCGCTGAAGCCCCATATTAAAAAGGCCAATACCCCAATGCTGATGACCACGGGTACAAAGACGGCAGTTATCTTGTCCACCAATTTTTGGACGGGAGCCTTAGATCCCTGGGCTTCTTTGATCTTTTGGATAATTTGTGCAAGTAGGGTTTCGTCACCCGCCTGTTCCACGGAGAACAGGATACTGCCTTTTTGGTTGATGGTGCCGGCAAAAACCTTGTCTCCGGTTTTCTTCTCCACTGGGATGGGTTCCCCGGTCAGCATGCTTTCGTCCACGAATGTCCTGCCATCAGTGATTTTTCCGTCCAGGGGAATCTTTTGTCCGGGCTTTACCAGAATAATTTCACCTGGCCGGACCACGCTGGTTTTTTTGACGATTTCCTCTTGGTTGTGGAGCACAACAACCTCATTGGGCTGCAGGCCGATCAGCTTTTTAAGGGCCTCGCCTGTTCCTGCTTTTGCCCCTGATTCCAGCATCCTTCCCAAAAGGATGAAAAATACGATAACCGCAGCCGCCTCAAAATAAACGTGTGCTTCGATGCCTCTTTGGCCGAGCAAGTCCGGGAAAAAGGTGTTGAACGAGCTGTAAAAATAGGCAACTCCTGTACTGATGGCCACAAGGGTATCCATATTGGCCTTGCCGTGTTTTGCCTGACGGAAGGCATTGATGAAGAATTGTCTGCCAAAGATGAAGAGTACCGGGCTGCTCAAAGCCCACATGATGTAATTGGCGAAGGGAATATGCATCAAAAACATCCCGATGATAAAAACAGGCAGTGCCAATGCACCAGCGGCAAAAGTGTTTTTTCTTAAGCGCTGGTAGGCTTCCTTCTGGAGCTGTTCCAAGTCAAGGTCCTCAGTTTCTTCGATGATGATATCATAACCCGAATCCCTGATGGCCTTTTGGATGGCGTCAGGTTTGGCATCTTGGTCAAGTTCCAAGATGGCACTGTGGTTGGCAAAGTTGACACTCGCGGAATGAACGCCCTTTTGTTTAAGAAGGGTGCTTTCCACGCTGGTGGCACAGGCTGCACAGGTCATGCCTGTTACGGGCCATTCTTTTTTATTGTTGTTGCTCATTTTTTTCTGTCTTTCTTTCCAATAGAGGGCCGGAGGCCACCCTGAGTATTGAAAACAAATTTAATCCAATCAAGGGCTAAGCTGTTTACATAATTTTTGTTATGATTAAACAGCAGGCAGTGGCTTCTCCTTTTCTTTAAAAAATCCCGAACTTTAGCGCTCCGTTTAAAGTTTAACATCCTAAAGCCTTAATCAGCGAAGTAAAAAACCTTTTAAACTCATGTTGAAATCCACTGTTGAGCCAGAGTGTACCGGACAATTTTCACCCTTGTTTTTAGATTATATCCGACAAAAGGAAAACCTCAGGCCCTTTTACAATGCTTTCCCTACACTGGAAAATTTCCGGGATCTCATTGAAAAAAGGACCTTTGAGACTGAAAAACGAAAAGTCCTTGCAGCTGCTCTGAGAAGACAATATAAAGGCTATACGCTGAGTGAGGTGACAGAGAGACATCTGGAAAGGCTGGAAGGTGAAAAGACGTATACAGTGACCACCGGTCACCAGCTCAATTTATTTACCGGTCCATTATATTTTATTTACAAGATAGTTTCGACCATCAATCTTGCCGAAAAACTGCAGCAGGCCTATCCGGAACATCACTTTGTGCCTGTGTACTGGATGGCCTCTGAAGACCATGATTTTGACGAGATCAACTATTTCCATTACGAAGGGAAAAAGTACAGCTGGAATACCGATCAGCTGGGCGCTGTGGGGGATTTTGAGCTGGACGGGACCATGGAGGCTTTTTTAAGGGAGCTGGTTTTTGCCCCGGAGTTTTTCAAAAAGGCCTACAAGGAGCATAAGACATTGTCGGAGGCGGTAAGGTATTACGTGAATCACCTGTTTGGAGAAAAAGGTCTGGTCATTGTGGACGGACATGACAAGGCCTTAAAGGAAATCCTTAAGCCGGTGATCAAGGATGACCTGCTTACCAACAAGGCCAATGAGCTGGTCAACCAGCAAACACAAAAACTGGAATCTTTGGGCTATAAAAGCCAGATTTATCCCCGAGAAATCAATTTCTTTTATCTGGACAAGGGAATCCGTTCGAGAATTGTCAAATCAGGGGATGCATATGAAATACTGGACAACGGGAAGAAGTTTTCGGAAGAAGAAATGCTGCAATTGGTAGAGGAAAGGCCGGAGCTGTTCAGTCCCAATGTAGTGCTACGCCCACTGTACCAAGAATGTATTTTGCCCAATGTGGCCTATTTAGGAGGACCAGCGGAAGTAGTGTATTGGCTGCAGCTAAAGCCGGTGTTTGATCATTATGGGACAGACTACCCTATGGTCATGCCCCGTAACTTTGCTCTTATCAAGGATACCAAAGCTGGGAGAAAAGCCAAGGCGCTGGGCCTTTCGGATGAACAGTTGTTTGTGGATTATCAGGAATGGAAAAAAGAATATGTAAAGCAACAGTCAAGCCATGACCTGGAACTTAGCGAGCAGAAAAAGGCTTTGGCAGCTATATTTGAACAATTAGGGGAGGAAGCAGCGGAGATCGATCCCACCCTAAAGCAATCATCCGAATCGGCAAAAGTGCGGGCCATGAAGGTGCTGGAGCATTTTGGGAAGAAGTTGAGAAGAGGTGAGGAGCGGAACATGGAAACAGCGCTAAGGAGAATGGAAGAGCTCAAGTCCTTGCTTTTTCCAAGCGGTGTTCCACAGGAAAGGAAAAATAACTTTCTGGAATTTTTCTTGGCCGATGAGCAATTTATTCATGAACTTTATCCTTTGTTTGATCCGTTAGACTTTAGTTATATTATTTTAGAAAAGGATGAATAATAAGGCCTACCTTCGGAAGCTTTACAAGGAGAAAAGGGAGGGACTGGGAGCCAAGAAACGACAATTGTTTGCTGCCAAAATCAAAAAGGAGGTGGTGAGCTTTGTTTCCGCCCATAAGCGGTTCCAACACTTTCATATATTTCTTCCTATCGAAAGGTTAAATGAAATAGATACTTTTCCGATTGTAGCGTCACTTTTGGCTGATGGAAAGCAGGTTTATACTTCTGTGACAGATTTTTCTACGGGTGATTTGAGAACTGTAAAAATCAATCCTAACACCAAGTATATCAAAGATAAATGGGGGATTCCTGTGCCTGTCGAGCTGGAAGAAGCAGAATTAAAATCCATTGAAGTTGTTTTTATGCCACTTTTGGCATACGATTTGGCAGGGAATAGGGTAGGGTATGGCAAGGGATTTTATGACCGCTTTTTGAGGAAGCTGGATCAGGATGTCTATAAAATCGGGCTTTCCTATTTTGTGCCCGAGGTTTCTATAGAAGCGGAGGATCACGATATCCCTATGGACATTTGCATTTTGCCAAGTGGCATAATTGAATTTAAATAAACCATCTATTACACTAAATTAATTGTTATGATTAAAAAAGCGATTGTCGCCATTTTTGCTGTTGCAGTAATGGTGATCAGTAACCAGGCGCAGGCCCAATCCTATAGTACTGGAGTGGGTTTGAGAGCAGGGGTTACCAACGGACTCACAGTAAAACATTTTCTGACCAGCGAAGGGGCCATCGAGGGGATTTTGCATTCCCGGTGGAGGGGCTTGGTGATTACCGGCCTTTATGAGGTACACAAGGACATTCGTGAACTTAGAGGATTGAAATGGTTTTATGGGGGAGGAGCTCACCTAGGTACTTGGGGAAATAAGAGTAACCACCCATTTGATGAGGACAGGGATTACACGGTTTTTGGTATTGACGGCATTATCGGACTGGATTACAAGTTTGATGATGCGCCTGTGAATTTGTCCTTGGATTATAAGCCGGCATTTAACATTACCGATAATGTAGGCTGGTGGGGAGATGAAATCGCCCTATCCCTCAGGTTTACCTTCAATTAAATAGCTGAAAAGCAATAAAGGCAAATGTCTACGGACGTTTGCCTTTATTTTTTTGCCTAATCTCCTTTTAACTATAAAAATAAAACATGACAAACCCTATTTGGATCATGACTTCGGCTTTTGATCAGCTGAGTTTGGATGAAGTGATAAAAAAAGCAACGGAAACCGGTGTGCAGGGGCTGGACGTTTGCGTGTTCAGAAAAGACGGGACGCGAGATGATTTTGTGGCCACACACATGGATTATGACAATTTTTCTTTGGGCACGGCAAAGGAAACCTTGGAGAAATTTAATGCCGCCAGGTTGAGGCTTTCATTGGGGGCATTTGATAACTTGATCGGAGGGGATCCTGAGCAACGGATCAAGAACCAAGACCATTTGTTAAAGCTTATCCGCATGGCTCACCTGATGGGAGGCGATGTCAATGACGTGAAGGTGGGGACTTTTGTTGGGTACAACCATGAGTTGGGTAATCAGGAGAATGGTTTTGAGAAGAACCTGGAAGAGTACGCAAAGGTCTTCGGCCCTATTATCAAGTATGCAGAAGATCTTGGGGTTACCGTTCTTTACGAAAACTGTCCGATGGAAGGTTGGCGTTCAGCAGGGCATACAGGGACATTCAATAATCTGCCTGGGGTATTGGCTGCCAGAAAACTGATGTATGCCATGCTACCCAGTAAAGCGCATGGGGAAATATATGATCCCTCCCATGATATCTGGCAGCATACAGACCCTGTGGAGGTGATCATCAATACTGACATGGAAAGATTAAAGCGTATCCATGTTAAGTCTACCAGAAATAACCCAGACCCATTTTGGGGAAACATGTACCCTACCCAGCTGGTGGGCAAGGAGCTGGCAGACAAGGCGGGGGTTCCTACCGCCCAAAATGAGTGGGATAGGCACCATTATGAGGCGACTTTGCCTGGGTTTGGTGTAGGAGACAGTATGGATTGGAGGAAATTTATCAATGTGCTTCAGGAAAAAGGGTTTTCCGGTCCTTTTGAAATAGAAAACGAGGCGGGCCTTTCCAAAGGTACAGGCAATATGGCCGCCATTATGCAAGGGTATAAAGCCACGGTGTTGAACCTTGGTCCGTTGCTGTGGCCGCTAACGGAAAAAGGGTATCAATATCCTAAAGAAAGTTTTAAAGAGATGAAGGCTGTGGCAGGCAAGGATATTCCTGTGGTCACCATGGATGATTTGAAATAATGGCGTGAATAAATCTTGAAGGCATAAAAAAATAAAACCCCACTGCGGTGGGGTTGTTATTCCTAGGCGAGCTTTACAAAATATTTATTAAGTACTCCTAAATAAATTTTTGAAAAGGTCCTATAACACCAAACTTTGAACTCCTGAACCTCTGGGGGCGTCAACATATTGAGGCCCTTTCTTAACTCTTTCTCGAAAAGTTTCTTGTCAAAACTCACCTTGAGTAAAATGGTTTTAACATATTCTATCATGGCTCATTAATTTATTTTTTAATTGTTAAACAATCCTAAAATGCATACGACAAGTTTACTAATTTGTTGCGTTTAAAATATACTCGTTAATTTGCGTTTAAAATTAAGTAGCCTGTGTATCTTATGAAAAGAACGAAAATATATCTCAATCTAGTATTCCTGTGGACAATGTTGACATCTTTTTCGGTTGCGCAAGATGTTAAAATAGATTTAGGTCCAGCAGAATTAGGGTTGAATGAAACGTTCAGCATAAAAATAACAATTTCCGATGAAAAAATAAAGTCCTATGATCAGTTCCCTGATATTCCCGGTTTCCAAAAACAGGGGATTTCACAATCATCCTCGATGAACGTGATCAACGGACAAATGAGCAGCACAAACAGTATTGTACAATATTACAAACCCTTAAAGAAAGGAAAATTCACGTTGGCGGATTTTACACTTCAGATCAACGGAAGGTCAGTTTCCTCAAAAGGCATGGTCATATCGGTGACGGATGCCAAGCAAAACCAGCAGCGACCGCAAGCTTATGATCCCTTTGATGATTTTTTTGGGGGAGGTGAGACCAGGGAGCAGGAGTTTATCGAACTGGATGATGAGGCGTTTTTTTCTATGAGCGTGGATAAGGAGGAGATTTATTTGGGGGAAGGGTTTAATGTGAGCTTGGCCTTTTACATGTCCGAATCCAACCAGGCTCCCTTTGATTTCTATGAGCCGGGCAAGCAGCTGGAGGAGATCGTAAAAAAAATCAAACCCACCAATGCCTGGGAGGAAAATTTCAATATCACCAACATCCAGCCGGAGAGGGTGACCATTGACGGGAAAAACTGGACCAAATTTAAGGTGTATGAGTCTTCATTTTACCCTTTTAACGAGGGGGAAATCGAACTGCCCCAAATCGCCTGGGAAATGATCAAATACAAGGTGGCCAAGAACCCGACTTTCTTTGGTAATAACCGCCAGCAGGACTTCAAAACTTTCTATGCCAACGCCAAAACCATTAAGGTAAAGCCGCTTCCACCCCATCCCCTGAAAAATGAGGTAAGTGTGGGGGTGTTCAGGCTAAGGGAAAATTTTGACAGCAAAAAGGTGGAGACAGGAGAAGGAGTGACCTATGATTTCGGTATTGCCGGTGAAGGCAATATCAGTGCGGTCAAGCCGCCAAGGAAAAAGGATGCCGCTAAGCTGAACACCTATGACCCCAACGAAAGACAGCAGATCAACCGTGGAAGGGGCAGGGTGACAGGGATCAAGCAGTACGAATATTACCTCACGGTCAACCAACCCGGAGAGGTGGCTTTAAAGGACCATTTTGAATGGATCTATTTCAATACGGCAAAGGAAGCATATGACACTTTAAGGCCACAGGCCGTTCTTAATGTGGTCGGGGAAAGCAAGCTCAACCAGTCTATTTCATCCACCAGACTGGGAGGAATATACGATTTAATCGAACTTGAAGACAATAATCTTTTAAACCAACGATATAAGTATTATTTTTCGACTTTTATCAATTTATTACTGGTAGGCGCAGTGATTCTGCTGGTCATCCTGATTATGAAAAAGAAGTAATGGGCAATTCATTTGGAAAAGTATTTAAGATAAGCACCTTTGGTGAATCACACGGAAAAGGGCTGGGGGTAATAATAGACGGCTGTCCTGCGGGGCTCCCGATTGATGAGGAATTCATCCGTCAGGAACTGCAGAGAAGAAAGCCGGGACAATCAAAAATCACCACGCAGCGGAAGGAGGAAGATGAGTGCCAGATCCTATCCGGGGTTTTTGAGGGCAAAAGTACCGGAACACCGATTGCTATTGTCATCATGAATACGGACCAGAAGAGCAAGGACTATTCTCATATAGCCGATAAATACCGTCCTTCACATGCAGATTATACCTATCAGGAGAAATTTGGTGTTCGGGACTACCGGGGAGGAGGACGAAGCAGTGCCCGGGAGACCGCGGCAAGGGTAGCGGCAGGAGCCATTGCGAAGCTGTTTCTGAAACACCTCGGCATGGAGGTAAATGCCTATGTAAGTCAGGCAGGCCACATCAAACTTGATAAGCCTTATCAGGAACTGGATTTTGCTGAAACTGAAAAGAATATCGTTCGGTGCCCTGATCCAAAAGTGGCCGAAGATATGATCGAGTATATCGACGAGATCAGAAAGAACCGGGACACTGTGGGTGGAGTAGTGAGCTGTGTGGTCAAGAATGCACCCGTAGGTTTGGGAGAGCCCGTCTTCGACCGTCTGCATGCCGAATTGGGTAAGGCCATGTTGAGCATCAATGCGGTGAAAGGGTTTGAATATGGCAGTGGCTTCGAGGGAGTAAGCATGAGAGGTTCTGAGCACAATGATGCCTTCTATATGGAGGACGAAAAGGTCCGTACCAAAACCAACCATTCCGGAGGGATCCAAGGCGGTATTTCCAATGGGGAGGACATTTATTTCCGCGTGGCTTTCAAACCAGTGGCCACCATTATGCAGGATCAGGAGAGTGTGAATGAGGGCGGCGAAACAGTGACCGTCTCAGGAAAAGGGAGACACGATCCTTGTGTGGTTCCGAGAGCCGTACCGATCGTAGAAGCCATGGCGGCTTTGGTGCTGGCAGATTTCTTATTATTGAGGCGATTGAATAAATTGGAGGCCTAAGAATAAAAAACCAAATATAATGTTGAGAAGAATACCGCTCCACACACAGATAATTATTGGCCTCATACTTGGATTGATTGTGGGGCTGGTCGTCATCAAGACCTCCCTTTCGCCTGATTTTATATTGGATTATATAAAGCCGATAGGTACTATTTTCATCAATGCCTTGAAGATGATCGCCGTGCCTCTGGTGCTGGCTTCTTTGATCGTAGGGGTGTCCAATTTAGGGGACATCTCCAAGCTGAGCAGGATAGGTGGAAAAACCATCGGTACCTATATGGTCACTACGGTAATTGCCGTGTCGCTGGGCTTGCTACTGGTCAATGTGTTCAAGCCGGGTAAAAGTTTGCCGGAGGAAACAAGGGAAAACCTGATCAGCCTGTACGATGATGTGGTAGGTGACAAAACCAACCAAGCGGAGGAACTGCAAGAGCAAAGCCCCTTGAAGCCTTTGGTGGATATCGTGCCAGAGAATGTGTTTCAGGCTGCCACGGATAATGGAAGTATGCTGCAGGTGGTGTTCTTTGCGATTATTGTAGGGATTGCCCTGCTGGAGATTCCCAAATCCAAGGCCAGTCCGGTGATCGCTTTCTTCGATGGCTTAAATGATGTGATCATCAAAATCGTGGGCTACATCATGCTTATCGCTCCTTATGGAGTGTTTGCCCTGATGGCTTCCCTGATCGTAGAAATTGCCGGGGACAACCCTAACTCAGCAGTTGAATTATTACTGGCCTTACTGAAATATAGTTTGGTGGTAATTGGCGGACTTTTTGCTATGATTCTGTTGATATATCCGACCATCCTGAAGCTGTTTACCAAGGTGAAGTACAAGGACTTCTTCCAGGCTTTGCGCCCGGCACAGTTATTGGCCTTTTCTACCAGCTCAAGTTCGGCGACCCTGCCTGTAACGATGAAGCAGGTAGAGGAAGAACTGAAGGTTTCTGAAGAGGTGAGCAGTTTTGTGCTTCCATTAGGGGCGACCATCAATATGGACGGTACCTGTCTTTATCAGGGCGTGGCCGCTGTATTTATTGCCCAGGCTTTGGGGATGGACCTGAGCCTCACCCAACAGTTAATGATTGTGTTGACGGCTACTTTGGCGTCCATTGGAACTGCTGGTGTGCCCGGTGCAGGATTGATCATGTTGTTGATCGTTCTCGAATCGATAGGGGTACCTTCTGCCGGACTTGCCCTTATCCTGGCCCCCGATAGGATCCTGGATATGTTCAGGACGGTGGTAAACGTTACCGGAGATGCCACAGTATGTACAGTGGTGGCAAGTACAGAAGGGGAGCTGCCTGAAAAGCTGATCCGGGAGTCAAATCCCTTAACAGCAGTAGAACAATAAATTTTGGCAGATAAGGAACTAATAGCCCTGTTTGCTGTTTGAAATGCTAGAAAGCTAAAAATAAAAACCATGTTACAAGCGCAGAAAAAGCCGGTACATATTTATATGGAAGCCAATCCCAACCCAAATTCATTGAAATTTGTGGTGAACTTTATGCTTACAGATGAGGGGGTGAGCTTTGACTATCCTGATGAAAAGAGTACGGAAAATTCTCCTTTGGCCAAGGAGCTGTTCAACTTTGCCGCCGTGGAGAGGGTGTTTATTACTTCCAACTTTGTGACGGTTACAAAATCCGAAGAGGTGGAATGGCCGGAAATCCAAGACCATATCCGTGAGCATATCAAGCAATACCTGGAAGCAGGTAAGCCTGCGGTCAATGTCGTTTTGGACAAGGATCCTCTGTTTGATGAGAATGATAGTGAGACCGTGAAGAAGATCAAAGGGATTCTCGATGAATATATCCGTCCGGCAGTGGAGCAGGATGGAGGAGCCATTATTTTCCATAGTTTCCATGAAGGAACGGTGAAAGTACTGCTGCAGGGAGCCTGTTCGGGATGCCCTTCCAGTACCGTAACGCTTAAAGCAGGAATTGAAAACCTTCTTACCCGAATGCTTCCTGATGAAGTGACATCAGTAGAAGCTGAAGGAATTTAATAAAGCATCAAAACTAAAGGTTATCCGTTATTGTGGATGACCTTTTTTGTATCAAATTTACCATTTAAGCGTTATAGTCAAAGCTTATGAAAAATTGGACGTGGGCGGTATTGGGGCTGGTATGTTTGATCCTCCGTTTTTTTTCTATCCGTTATCCGGATAGTACAGAGCAGTTATATTCCCGTAATTTTTTCCCGGTTATCCGTAACGTTATTGACAACAGCCTGGCCCGACTTCCTTTTCCTACCGTTTATCTTTTCTTTTTTGGAATCCTCGTGGCAGGGAGCCTGTTTTTTTGGCGAATAAGGTTTAACAAAGGCTGGAAGGCCAAGTTATTCTTTGGGACGAGAAGTGTCTTCAATTTTGCAGGCTTTTTGGTGTTTTTCTTCTTGGTGCTATGGGGCTTTAACTATCAAAGGGTACCGATCTTTGAACAGTTGGGTTTGAAGCCCAAAGCCTTGGAGAAAGAGGTACTGCTAAAGGAAATGGAACTCACCCGGAATATCCTGCATCAGGTCAGGCCTTATATTACCGAAGATACCTTGGCCATCGGCAATACCATTTCCTATCAGGAACTGGAAGATGTGGTGAGGAGCAATATCCGTGAAAATCTGTACCTGATGGGCTTGAATTTTACAGGAAACCCACGAACCAAAGAACTCTACCCGGCAGGATTGCTGCGCAAGTTGGGGATTTTGGGTATTTATTTTCCTTTTGTGGGCGAGAGCTATATTGATCCAGCTTTGCACCCTTTGGAAAAGCCGTTTACCATAGCCCATGAAATGGCCCATAGTTATGGGGTGACCAACGAAGGTGAAGCCAATTTTATTGGTTGGGCGATCTGTGCGCACAGTGATAATCCCTTATTGCAATATTCGGCCCAGCTCCGTTTATTAAGTTACCAAATGAAAGACCTTTACAAGCTGGATACTGCTGCCTATAGAGTGTTTTTAAAGACCTTGGACAAGGGAGTGAAAAATGACTTCTACGATATTTCTGAAAATCACCGTCAAATTGAACCCATTTCCCTAGAGCTAAGCAGAAGGTCCAATGATCTTTTTCTAAAGTCTCAAGGGGTGAAAGCAGGGGTTCAGAGTTATGCCCAGCTGCCTATGTTGGCCTATGCCTGGAGGAATAGATTACGGGAATAAGCATCTTTTTGTTGGGAGGATTAACTCTCCTGACAAATCCCGACCAGTTTGAGACTTCACCTACAGCATAGGTCCGGTTACTGACGGGAAGGAGCCTTCTTGAGGGGGAAGTTGTAAGGGGGCATCCATCTTCATTATGTTGAATAAAGGTTGGTTTCTTGAAGTGAGAGATTATTTTTGGGAGAATTTAAACGGATAGAATGGTATTAAGCGCTGAAAATATTTTACTAATAGGAGCACTTTTGTTGATAGCCAGTATTTTGGCCAGCAAGACCGCTGGGAGGGCGGGTATCCCGGTTTTACTGCTGTTTTTAGGCATAGGGATGTTGGCCGGCTCCGATGGCATTGGGGGCATTGCATTTGATGATCCCCAGATTGCACAGTCTCTGGGAGTAGTGTCGCTTGCGTATATCCTTTTCTCGGGAGGTCTTGATACCAAATGGAAAAGCATCAAACCTGTATTAGGCCCGGGTCTGGCCCTGTCTACCTTAGGGGTGTTGCTGACCGCCCTCTCGGTGGGGGGATTTGCCTATTGGCTGGGGAACTTTAGCTTTATGGAGAGCTTGTTGTTGGGGGCCATTGTTTCTTCTACCGATGCAGCAGCTGTTTTTTCCATCTTAAGGACCAAGAGCATAGGGCTAAAGGGGCAGCTCAGGCCTCTGTTGGAGTTGGAGTCCGGTAGCAATGATCCTATGGCCTATTTCCTGACCATTGGCCTGACTTCTTTGATAAGCATCCAAGGCTTTACTTTTTCAAGTTTGTTGCCAGTATTTGGTCTTCAGATGCTGGTAGGGGGATTGGGCGGCTTCTTGCTTGGAAAGGGCACCGTGTTGCTTTTTAATAAAATCCAGCTGGAATATGAAGGCCTGTATCCAGTACTTATGCTGGCATTGGTGATGTTTATTTATGGAGTACTGGATAAATTGGGAGGGAATGGATTCCTGGGAGTCTATATCGCGGCCGTTACCATTGGGAACGGCAAAATGATCCATAAGAAAAGCATGATCAAGTTTTTTGATGGGATTGCCTGGTTGATGCAGATCATCATGTTCATTACTTTAGGGCTCCTGGTGTTTCCGAGTCAGGTGATTCCCGTCATGGGCGTTGGTTTTATTGTGGCCATTTTTCTGATACTCGTCGCCAGACCCTTGGGGGTTTTTGCTTCCCTGTCATTATTTAAGTTTAATCTAAGAGATAAGCTGTTCATCAGCTGGGTAGGTTTGAGAGGGGCAGTGCCCATCGTATTTGCCACATTTCCTTTGATTGCAGGGGTAGAAAGTGCCAAGATGATCTTCAATGTGGTCTTTTTTATTGTGTTGACATCGGTGGCTTTACAGGCAACCACGCTCTCTTTTGTGGCTAAACTGCTGAAATTGGCGGTGCCGGAGGGGTTGAAAAAGAAATCACTATTGGACTTGGAACTTTCCGATAGTTTCAAGAATGCCTTAATCGAAATAGAAATTCCCAACGGCTCCTCCATTCATGGGAAGAGAATTGTAGAATTGGGCTTTCCGAATACCTCCCTGATTGTGCTGATCAATAGGGAAGAGAAGTTCATTACCCCAAATGGGCATACGGAAATCGCCTCGGGAGATAAATTAATGGTCATGATGAACTCTGAGGATGAGGGGGAAAAGGTGAAAGAAGCACTGGGCCTAAACTGAGTTGGGCCCGATCCATTTTTTCTTTTTTTTGTTGCCGACCCATACTCCAAGGATGACCGCTATCATGCCGATATAGTGCCCATACAGCAGCGCCTCTCCGTCAAGTAATCCCCACGCAATGGCGACTATGGGAATGAGGTAAGTGACCATGCTGGCAAACATCGGGGTGGCGATTTTGACCAGGCCGTTGAAAATGATCAGGGCGATGGCCGTTCCGAGGACACCCAGAATGGTCAGGTAAAAAGCGGCCAGGAGGGCCCCTTCTTTATAGGCGATTTTGTAGGAAAAGTCCGTGCCTGCCATCAAATACAGCAGGGCTGCGGGAAGCACCAATAGCAATGAGATGGCGGTGATTTCAACCGGCTTGAGTTCTACAAACCAGTGCTTGATGATGTTCAGGTTGATGCCATAGCATAAGGTGGCGAGGATGACAAAGAAAGCATAGGCGTTGATAGCGGTAAGGCTGCTAAGGCCTGCACCTTCTTTTACGCCTATCAGGATAAGCACCCCGATAAAGGCCAGGATGAGTCCCCAAATATTTCTTCCAGTGACTTTTGATCCGAAAAAAAGCGCACCGATAATCACTACAAAAAGTGGGGTAAGGGCATTGAGGACGCCTGTGATGGAACTGCTAAGTTGGGTCTGGGCTTTGGCAAAGAGAAAGGCCGGGATAAAGCTGCCCACCAGACCGGCGACGATCAGGTTGGATAGTTGTTTTCTGTTGAGCTTTTTAAGTTTGGGCAGGGAGAGGGGCAAGAGAAACAAGGCGGCAGAAACGATCCTGTAGGCGCCGACCTCTCCAGGGGAAAAAACGGTCAGTCCCTTTTTGATCAAAATAAAGGAACTTCCCCAGATCAGGGAAAGTAAAGCCAAAAGCAGCCAGCTTTTCAAAGTAGAGTCTCCAGCTTGTTTTGAAGTCATTAATTTAGGGTTTATAAAGATTATAAAAGTAAAATTATAGTTTCTGAAGAAACTTTTCAGGTAACAATTGATGGAGAAAGAAGGTTGCATCAAAAAAGAAAAAGGTTGACCTAGGGCCAACCTTTCATTATACCTGTTTACCTGATTTTTATTATCCTCCTACAAACTGGTAATCCGCAAAATCCACTGCCACCTGATCCAACAGTGCGGCGACTTCATCATAGGTGTCAGCGGTAACCATCTGAGTACGGTAGGGCTTGAAATTCGGCATGCCACGGAAGTAATTGGTGTAATGCCGTCTCATTTCCAAGATGCCCAGCTTTTCACCTTTCCATTTTACCGAGAAGTCCAGGTGCTTTTTGGTAACCTTGATCCTTTCTTCCAGGTCCGGTGCGGCGAGTTTTTCTCCAGTTTCAAAGAAATGCTTGATTTCATTGAATATCCAAGGGTAGCCAATGGCTGCACGGCCAATCATCATGCCGTCCACACCAAAGCGGTTCCTATAATCCAGGGCCCTTTCAGGACTGTCAATGTCACCGTTGCCGAACAAAGGGATATGGATCCTTGGGTTTTCCTTGATTTTGGCCAGGTAAGTCCAATCTGCTTCTCCTTTGTACATCTGCTTCCGGGTCCGGGCATGGACACTGATGGCCTGAATGCCCACATCCTGCAGTCTTTCCACCACTTCCACGATCCGAATGGTATTGCTGTCCCAGCCCAGACGGGTTTTTACGGTCACAGGAATTTTAACTGCTTTGACAATTTCGGCAGTCATGGCCACCATCTTGTCGATATCCAAGAGGATACCGGCTCCCGCGCCTTTGCAGGCCACCTTGTTTACCGGGCAGCCATAATTGATGTCCAGAATGTCCGGTCCGGCAGCCTCAGCTATAGCCGCTGCTTCCCGCATCGAGTCGATCTCATTGCCGAAAATCTGAATACCGATAGGTCGTTCATACTCGAAAATATCCAGTTTCTGCACGCTTTTGGCTGCGTCACGGATAAGGCCTTCTGAACTGATGAATTCAGTATACATCAAATCTGCACCATTTTCCTTACAGACGGCCCTGAATGGCGGATCACTGACATCCTCCATTGGTGCCAACAGTAAGGGAAATTCCCCTAAGCTTAAGTTTCCTATTTTTACCACGACTGATTTATAATTTTCCCGTAAATTTACCCCAATTATGGAGATTTATGAAACCCAAAGCCAAATTGCTTCAAAACACAACTGGTTATTGTCTCTGGTTGTCCTTTTATTGATCACATTTGGCGTACTTGCACTTACTCAAGGAATTGCGCTTGTCCTTATCCCCTTTCTGTTTGGTATTCCCTATGATAATATCCTCCCGCTGTTTGAAGGTGAATTGGACCATCCCAGTGGGAGATTGGCCCTGCTGTTTCTTCAAGGATTAGGAGGAGGCCTGGCCTTTTTATTGGCCGGTTACCTTTTTGCCAAAGTGGTGGAAAAGGCAAGTCTGGGATGGGAACAACAATTTAACCGGGTAAAGTTCAATAGCTTGCTGCTGATTTTTCCATTATTGTTCGGGTTTATTCTTTTTGATGCGGTGATCGTGGAGTGGAATATGAACCTTGAGCTGCCCTCCTTTATGCAGGGGTTTGAACTCTACGCCAAAAGCATGGAGGAGAAGGCCATGGAGCTTACAAAGTACCTCACTGATTTTGAAGGGGCAGGGGAGTTTATGATGGGGCTGCTGGTGATTGGTGTATTGGCGGGGATTGGCGAGGAATATTTCTTTAGAGGAGTGCTTCAGGCAAAAATGCACCGTTATACAGGCAATGCCCATTGGGGGATTTGGATATCGGCATTTATCTTTTCTGCTATTCACTTTCAGTTTTATGGCTTTTTTCCGCGGATGTTTTTGGGAGCCTTATTTGGGTACTTATATTTATTTTCCGGGAGCTTGATTTATCCCATGATGGGGCACGTGTTAAACAATTCCTTTACCTTGATCATGGTTTATTTGAGTAAACTGGGAATGGTGAATTTCAGTATTGAGGAAGCCGATGATTTTTCTTGGTACTCAGTGGTGATCGGCCTACTGGTTTTCATTGTTTGCATGCGGCTTTTTATTTCCCAAAACAGAAATATCACTTCACATGGAAAAATGGCTGAAGGTATTTGAGAGTGAGATCCTCATAAGAGCGGAGATTGTTAAAGGAGTGCTGCAGGAGCATGATATTCCTGCTGTGGTGCTCAACAAGAAAGAATCGGTTTATCAAATTCATGGCAGCTATCAGGTGATGGTGGCTCCCGAAAATGCCCTTGCGGCAATTAACATAATTAAGAATGAGATCTCGTTTTAATATATCCAATTATAGTGAACTTGGCCAACGTATAATTACGGCTGTAATCGGTGCTGGAGCTATAATTGGGGGGTGTATTTACAGTGAATGGACCTATTTTATGATTTTTGGGGTGATTCTTGCCTTTTCCCAGATGGAGTTTTATAAGCTATCGGGGCTGGACGGGATGTTTCCCCTGAAATCTTTCGGGACCTTCCTGGGCCTGATGATTTTCATCATGTCTTTTTTGGTCGAAATGCAGCATATGCCAGATAAGTATTACTTTCTGATATTTCCGATGGTATCCCTTATTTTCTTTATTAAATTGTATAGAAAATCGGACAGGAAGCCGTTTACGGGGATAGCATTTACCTTTTTGGGGATATTTTATGTTGCCATTCCCTTTAGTTTGCTGAATATGGCGGCCTTTTCGGTGGATGGCTCTTTCCATTATGAAGTGATCGTGGGCTCTCTGTTTATACTTTGGGCCAGTGATACCGGAGCCTATTTTGCCGGAACAAAATTCGGTAAGACGAAGTTGTTTGAAAGAGTGTCGCCCAAGAAGTCTTGGGAGGGCAGCTTGGGAGGGGCTGTGGCAGCCATCATTACGGCTTATGTTTTGAGTATGTATTTTACGGTAATACCTTCCTGGAAGTGGTTTTGTATAGGAGGTATTATCATTATCGCCGGCACTTACGGTGATCTTATTGAGTCATTGTTCAAGAGAAGTATAGCAATTAAAGACTCAGGAAAAGGATTGCCGGGGCACGGAGGATTTATGGATCGTTTTGACGGATTGTTATTGTCGGCCCCTTTTATTGCGGCTTTTTTGAAAATATTTTAAAAATCGCCCCGATAAATTTGTAGATCGTATAATATTGCAGGAGTAAATCAATCGCTAAATAAAGAACCCAACTATGGCTTACATTGAACCGGCTCCCATAAAGGATAAAGAAAATCCTTTGGAGTCAATGATGGAGAGGTTTAACATTGCTGCTGAAAAACTCGGGCTTTCAGATGAAGTGTATAATGTGCTGAAAAACCCGGCAAAGCAGGTCATTGTGTCGCTGCCGATTACAATGGACAATGGAAAGATCAAGGTTTTTGAAGGAATCAGGGTAGTGCACTCTAACATACTGGGGCCTGCCAAGGGCGGGATCAGGTTTGCTCCCGATGTGCACATTGATGAGGTCAGGGCATTGGCGGCCTGGATGACCTGGAAGTGTGCTGTAGTGGACATCCCCTATGGGGGAGGCAAAGGCGGCGTGCGATGCAATCCGCGGGAAATGTCCCCGGGAGAAATTGAGCGGCTTGTCAGGGCATATACCTTGGCCATGATTGATGTTTTTGGGCCGGACAAGGATATTCCTGCACCGGATATGGGGACAGGGCCCAGAGAAATGGCCTGGCTGATGGATGAGTACTCTAAGGCGCATGGCATGACCGTAAATGCCGTAGTGACCGGCAAGCCCCTGGTTTTGGGGGGCTCACTGGGTAGAACGGAGGCAACGGGAAGAGGGGTAATGGTATCGGCCCTTTCGGCTTTGGAAAAACTTAAAATCAATCCGTTTCAGGCCACCTGCGTAGTGCAGGGCTTTGGGAATGTAGGGTCCTGGGCGGCTTTGCTCTTGGAAGAAAGAGGGCTTAAGATCGTGGCCGTATCCGATATTTCTGGGGCTTACCATAACAGTAATGGTATTAATATTCAGGAAGCCATAGATTATAGAAACAAGAATAACGGAATTTTGGAGGGGTACAAGGGGGCAGAAAAAATGGCCAATGCGGAGGAGATATTTGAATTGGCCGTGGATGTTTTGGTTCCCGCAGCAGTGGAAGATGTAATTACCAAGAAAAATGCAGATAAGATCAAGGCAAAGTTGATCGTGGAGGGCGCCAATGGCCCCACTTCGTTCAATGCCGACCAGGTCATCAATGAAAAGGGCATCATGGTGGTGCCGGATATTCTGGCCAATGCCGGCGGGGTGACAGTTTCTTATTTTGAATGGGTCCAAAACCGTCTGGGCTACAAATGGACTGCAGAAAGGGTGAACAGAAGGTCCGACCGGATCATGAAAGAAGCCTTTGACCACGTTTACAAAGCATCCGTAAAATACAATGTGCCGATGAGGATTGCTGCCTATATCGTGGCCATTGATAAGGTTGCTCAAACTTATACTTACCGAGGCGGTTATTAGTAGCAGACTGTATCCAAAAGCAGCGGCTTAAAACCAGAAACAGTATAGTTGGTCTGGAAAGAATCTCCAGACCAACTTTTTTTGATGCTGTTCATGTCCATAGGTTGTTCTGTTGTGCTCAGATGGGCTTTTTAAAACTTATAAGTCAAGCAAGAAGACTGATGCTTTTCACGATTATTTTGATTAAATTAATAAGGAGAATGTGCTGATTATCAGCAGGAAGTGTGAGGTGCGTGGTTAGTTAGCTTCTGAAAAGGAACCTTCAACAGTGGGTTATGACGATTAAATCAAAATATTCGGATCGATTGGAGGATTTGAAGTCAATTCATCCCTTCTCGGACAGCTTTTTAGGAGCTGTGCTGGATTCTTATTATCAAATTAAGGCCGGATCTATAATAGAAATGAAAGAAAAATTCATCAATGCGGAGGTGGATACCTTGGTGGATTCCTTTGATATTAAAGGGCATGATCAATATATACCTGAGGCGGAAGGCGCTCAGCACCTGATTTCCCTTTTGCAATCCGGCGACGAGCAAAAGCATATTTTTCAAAAACACGGCGTGTCTTTTCAAGTGCTCAAGAAAAAAATAATGAGCCTCACCCGTGCGCAGTCTCATTTCCTTACTATCGAAATCCTACTGTTTCTTGCCAAATATCCCAACTGGAAGGAAAGCTCCGTCAAGATGGAGCGTCTTTACCGGAATCTATTGACGGTGGAAACGGTAGAAGGATCAAAGTGAAAAGAGCATAATACCTATCTCAAAGCGGTCTTTTGTAAAAAAGCTGACTATTCTTGTATCTTCAAACTAATTTTTTTCTTTAACAAACCGATAAATATTGGCAAATTGCAGGCGATTTTATATCCGGTTTGCAAAATGTTTGCATTTTCCGAACTAAATTTTGCTGTAAATCATTGATTTATATTGAATTAATAGGTTTGTAATGACAATTCACAAAGAAGGAAGAAAATTACTGTTTTGGATGATGGTAATATTGGCAGGCATCAATTATGCTTCGCACCAACTGATTCCGGGACAGGATCTGGCTCTTAACCTTATCCTGCTGGCCAGTATTATTATTTACCTGTTGGTGCTGCAGTTTTTCAGAAACCCTACTATTCCCATGCCGGATGATGAAAGTTTGGTGTATGCACCTGCAGACGGCAAGGTGGTGGTCATAGAGGACGCGGAGGAAGATGAATTCCTGAACGAAAAGAGAAAGCAGATTTCTATCTTTATGTCCCCGGTCAATGTCCACGTAAACCGTTCTCCGGTAAGTGGTATTGTGGAGTACTTTAAGTATCACCCGGGCAAATACATGGTGGCTTGGCATCCCAAGGCAAGTTATGAAAATGAGCGCACGACGATGGTTATCCGACATGCAAAAACGGATGTGAAGCTGTTGGTAAGACAGATTGCAGGTGCTGTAGCGAGAAGGATCAAATATTATGTGAAGGAAGGTGATCCTTTGGTTCAGGGAGGAGAGTTCGGTTTTATCAAATTCGGCTCCCGGGTGGACGTGTTTGTTCCCTTGGATGCGGAAATACTGGTAAACATTGACGATGTTACCAAAGGAGGGATCACTCCATTGGCTAGATTAAAATAGCAACAAGTTGTTTTATCCAATAAAAAAGGCTATCGATCACGATAGCCTTTTTGTATTTAAGATCAAGAAGTTTATTCCTGATTTAACTGATAAATTCCTTTTCTCTTTTCACTGTACAAATCAGCCAGACCGGGCAGGTGATGAATAAGGGCTTTAAAAGTGCCTTCCTGGTCATAGATCAATTCTGGCTTTTCAGTTATAAAGTGGAGGTAGACCTCCATCATTTTTTCATGGCTGTCGTAGCTGGTTAAAATGCGTTTGGACAAGCGGTAATTGAGATACGGGCTGGCCAGTCGGGCATTTAGATAAGGACTGATTTCGTCCCCTAGTACCACTATTTTTCCGTTAGCGTTTTTTGCAGGTTGGTTTAAGGTATAGTTCCAGTTTTTTTGTGGCTGGCTTTTGTAAACAGCCCAGCTGTAGCCTACCCCTAAGACCAGTAGTAGGAACAGGTAAAACAATAGGGTGGACTGTTTTTTATTGCGGACATAGATGAAGATCTGGCTGATAAAATAGGTCAGTCCGGGTAGGATGACCAACATTTGATAGGGGGTTCTCCTATTGGCGACAAAGATGGACAGCAGGGCAAAGATGGAAAAGAGAATCATCAGCTGCTTTTGTTTTTGCTGGTTGACCGTGATGCTTTTGGTGACAGTTCCCAGTAAAAAGCCAATGGAGGAAAAGACAATGGGAGCGGCGATCAATATCAGCAGATCAATATAGGTCACGTGGGGATAGCTGCTGGTAATTCTCGTGGCCAGGATAAATTCATTGATAAACTCCCTTAGGCTGCCAATCCAAAAGAAGTAGATACAGCACAGCAGAAAGGGTTGGAAATAGCCTACCAGCGAAAGAATTAGTTGCTGGAAAGAAAAGCCACTTACGGATATGCCGGTGACAATCAGAAAGGGCAGAAAAATGACAAGAGGGAAATGAAAACAGGCTGCGATACCACCATAAAGGCCTACAAGCAGCACCGATTCGGTATTTTCTTCATTGATGAGGGTTTGTGAAAACAGCTGCTTCAGTGCCAAGATGATAAAGGTACTTCCCATCAAAGCCGGTGAGAGTGTCAGCAGGTCAAAGGAAAAGTGGAAAAGAATCACCATCACCAATGCGGGGATGTAGGTATTGTCTTCAAAGGCCCTGTATTTGGTGAACAATCTATTGACATAGATGATTTGAAACAGGATGACAATTGCGGCGAGGGATTTATAGGTCCACCAAGAGCGCCCCACCGATAGGTCGATAAGCCAATAAACGTAAGCGGATAACGGGCCGATGTCATCGATGACGCCTTTATAGAGAAAGTGGCCGTCCCCAATTCTTTCACCGACCAGCATCCAGGAAAGTTCGGGTGCCAACAAAGGAATATTCATCAGCAAATAGGGAATGCTAAAGATGATCAAAAGCAATGCTATTGCGATGATTCTGAAGGGATCGTTGATGCGGAAAAAGCTGAGCAAAGGTTTTGACGGTTGATGGTTAAGTCTTCTGAACGTACGTAATTCTCCGCTTTCTTGTCGGCTGGTTTCGCATGGCGTTCCTGCCAAGGTAAGGACAGCCTGAGCTTAGTTAGCCTCTGTCCAGATGGATTGGAGGCGTTTGCCGGAGCTCCCTTGCTGACATAATTGCGGATATACGGATACGAAATTAAATGTTAGTCATTTAATTCACTAAATTTGTAAAGACAATTATTCAATATGGAAAGCAAGAGACAGCAAAAGTATTCAAAGTTAATTCAAAAAGAGATAGGGGAAATTTTTCAACGGGAGAGTAGGCCTCTGGTCGGAAATGCCATGGTTACGGTAACCAGAGTGTTTATGAGCCCTGATCTGGGGGTGGCCAAGATCTATCTGAGTTTTTTGTTAGCCAATAATAAGGAACTGTTTGAGAAAATAAATTCCCATAAAAAGGAAATCCGAAAAAACTTGGGGATGAGGATAGGTAAATCAGTTAGGGTTATTCCCGAGTTGGTGTTTTATCCTGATGATTCATCGGCCTATGCCCAACATATGGACAAGATTATCGGAGATTTAGATATTCCTGAGCCCTCTGATGATGAAGATGAAGGGGAAGAAGACTGATTCTTCAAAAGAATTCGTTAACTTTTCAGATTGTCCATCACCAGTTAAAAGTTGTGCGCCCTAGAAACCCAGATTATCAGTGAACCTCTCCTTTTTCATCGCTTCCAGGTATTTTAGAAGTAAAAAGAAAAGAAACTTCATCAATGTGCTCTCCAGGATAGCCATGATCGGAGTAGCCGTGGGTACCATGGCCCTGATCATTGTGCTTTCTGTTTTTAATGGATTGGAGGATCTTATCCGGGGATTATATGCTTCTTTTGATGCCGAGCTGAAAATTGAGGCGGTAAAAGGTAAATCTTTTGAAGTTTCTGAGAGTTGGAAGGATAGCTTGAGAAATGTGAATGGGGTGGAGTCTTTGATAGAAGTGATTGAGGATAATGCACTGATGAAATACGGTGACGATCAGCTCGTCGTCACCATGAAGGGCGTTACGGGGGAGTTTTTGGATGAGGAACGTTTTAGTCATGGGGTTTTTTCCGGAGAATTGACCTTAGGGACAGAAGAGCGGCCGCAGGCCATTTTGGGCAGGGGAGTTGGCTTTTTTTTAGGGGTAGACCCTGACAATGAATTTGAAAATTTGAGAATGTTCTATCCAAAGGCCCCAAGGGCCGGGAGCATAGATCCCCGTCAAATGTACAATTCCGACAGGCTAGGCTTTGCGGGTTTTTTCAGCGTGGAGAAGAAGTTTGATGATAATTATGTGGTGGTGCCTCTGGGATTTGCACGTGATCTGATGGACTATGGGGACAAGCGGACTTCTTTGGAAGTGATGGTCGGGGAAGGCTTTAAGGTGGAGGATGTCAAGGCTGATTTAAAGGAAATACTTGGCGATGCATTTACGGTCAAAGATCGGGACGAGCAGCATGCAGGATTGATCAGGGCCATCAAAGTGGAGAAGCTTTTTGTATTCATTACACTGACTTTTATTTTGGCAGTGGCATCATTTAATATCTTCTTTTCTTTAAGCATGTTGGCCATAGAAAAGAAAAAGGATATCGCCGTCATGTTGGCTATGGGGGCTTCGGAAAAGTTGATCCGCTCGATCTATATCAAGCAGGGAGCAATTATTGCCTTTTCGGGGGCGATAAGTGGCCTGGTTTTGGGGTACCTGTTTTGTGTATTGCAAGAAACCTTTGGTATCATTTCTTTGGGAGTGGCATCATCGGTGGTCAATGCATATCCCGTTAAACTCATCTGGACGGATTTTGTGTGGACCAGCCTCAGTGTGATCGTCATCACCTTTCTTGCCTCTTACCGGCCTGCGAGTATTGCTTCCAAGGTCAATACCGTAGAAAATTTATAGGTGCTGATAATAGGTCATTGCTGATGCCCAAAAGGCAACAGCAATGAAAGTAAGATTAGGGCAAGTATTAATAAGAAAAAGTTTTTTTGAATTCCAGTTTGGCCAGGCGGTACTCGTTGTTGTATTGACCTAGAACGACCATTTCATTGCCGGATATTTGCTTGCAGGCAGATGGTTTGGTTAGAATATTGAGGTCTTTTGACATGGAAATCATGCTTTTTTGGGCATTTCCGTTCCAGTCTATTTCCACCATGGCTATTAAAACATCTTTTTTTGCTGATCTTGGTGTGAAGAGGACCGGTTCGCAAATCCCTTTCTTTTGGTTTTGAACATTGTCATTGAAAATTAAGTAGATTTTATCATGCAGCACTGCGGGTGCATAGGAGGAGAAGAAACTGTAGCCCTTACTGGAGGATTGGTGTTTTTGGACTTTTCTTGTCCACATGATCTTTCCATCGGGGTCGATACTTGTAACAGCAATGTGGTTAAAAGAAATTTGGGCAGTAGGGAGATCTGTGCGGCGGTCAATTTTGAGTGTTCGAGTGGCCTGCTCGGCTATTAATACTACCGCTCCGTCATTCCTTAAGTGAAATTCCCCTGGCAAATAAGTATATAGCGCCATTTCTTTTTTGGGGTAAACATGGCGTTCTTCATGTCTGAGCATCTCCCTGTCAAAAGCCTTGAAACTTTTCAGGGCCATGGCCTTTAATGAATCAGCCATTTGGATAAAATAGCTCCCTGCTTGATCAGCGCGGTCCAAGTCCTGATAAAATCCTGCCAAGATCAAGCTTCCTTGTGCGTTCAGGCCCATTTGCATGTTGATCAAAAACTTTCCGTCCAATGCCGGCCGGTGCTCCGTGATGTTTCCTGAATTTGGATCGAATGCGAGCACCTGGAATTGGTAATTTTGATTCCAGAATTTTTCCAGGTCTTTTTTTCTTTCAGCTGTTTTGGCCAAAAGATAGGCGTTTCCGTCCTCATCTAACAGGTAATTAACCACTTCGAACGTCCCTTTTTTGTAAGGGGTGTTGAAATTTTTCCCCCACTTCGTCTGTAAGTTTTTATCCAAGACGGTTAAGTGAACAGTTGTGCCGCTTTCCTTCTTGTTTTCCGACCAATGTGCAAGCATCAATGAATTCCCGTCGCAGGACTTTTTAAAGACGAAGGAGGGGTGAGCCGGAGAAGACCAGCGTTCATTAGGGACGGTCGTAAGTTCGACGATCTCCTCTTCTAGTGCTAAGGTGTGTTTGTCTATTTTCTGTGCCAAAAGTGTTTTGGCACCTTTCTTTTGATCCCGTATGCTATATAGGCAATACAGGTTTTCACCGATTTCAATAATTTTCTCAAATGTAGGCTTGGAGTCTGGTTTTGAAGGGATCAGTTCTCTGAACTTCTCAAGATGCATGTCATGATTATAATATTCCAATACAGGAAAGTCTTCTTCTCCCCTCAGTTCATGTCGCAGTTTGGTTTTGGTAATGTAAATGCCGTTGTAGTCATTTCCTACAATTTGGTGGGGCATTAATTTCTTCTGAACGAAATGTACTTTGCCCAAATGCATTTCAGTGCTAGGTGAAAGGGGGACTTGGGAATACGCTAGTTGGTAGCTGACTACAGCAATAAACAGCGCGATTGCTAAACGGGAAATTGTGCCGGGTTTCCAAGAGGTGAGGGATGGTTGGAGGGGGTGCTGATGGCTCGGGTCGAAAGATGATAATTTTTTTTCCATTTTATTTTTCAGTTAGAGTATCAAATCAAGTGTTTGATCAAGCGGTCAAACCCTTTTTTATTGAAACGGGTAATGGTAAAACTATTTGAAATACAAAAAAATAAGATCTGAACTACGAATATATGTTAATGATCGGTAAAAAATCGTTGATATCCAAAATTTAACTATAGTTTTTTGCTTTTCGTATATTAAAAAATGCTTTTAATAAATTTGTTTACACTAGCTTGTATTTGAAGTGCGATAAGGTGCAGTTGGTTTGAATGATAGCGTCTGCTTGTTGAAAAAATAGCCCCAACAGTAAGGCAAAGGCGGTTTTACGTCAGGGAGGAGGGAGTGTCTAAGAGGCTATAAAATCCCGTTTTTCCTTTTCGTTTTGCTATTAAAAGTTCGAATAATTAGTTACTTTGCAAGCTAGTATATTTTAGAAAATTACTACCTCATAGGGAGTTTTGTGTAAGCGATAGTGTAGTGTCATATGAAAGTTTCACCTGATCAGCCATTTGAAATTGTTTATTCACTTTTCAGCCATGAATATTTAGGGATTCTTTTTGAGTCTTTTGTAATTCAGTTGGATGAAAAGGGCAGGTTATCCTATGCCTATCAGAATATTGCCCATCAAAATGCGCATGAGTTTGCAAGAGGCTTGGACGAGGAGGACTATGAGCTGATCAAGCTGATGGACAGCATGCAGCATGATGCTATTGCGAAGCAGTTTAATACCAAGAAGCTGAAGCCCAAGGAATATTTGAGGAGGGTGTACGACACCAATAGCGAATCTGTATCCAACAAGGAGATCAGGCAGCTTATTGAGATTAAGCTGGAAGGGCTCAGGGCAAAGATCCTGGAGAAGATTAAAGGGAAGAGGCTGTTTGAAATGGGCAATGATGGGAATCCTATCTGGAAGGAAATTGATGTGATGCCTCAAAAGGCAACAGTGTTGTTTCATTTCAGGCGCAACGAGGACAATACCCACTATTTTCCTACCCTAAAGTACGATGGAGAGAAAATGGACTGGCAATACAAGGGAGGCTATTTGATTTGTGAGCAGCCTGCCTGGTTGGTGGTAAACAACAGCCTCTATAACTTTGAAAAGGATGTGGACGGTAAGAAGCTGAAGCCTTTCCTGAACAAAAAATTCATTGTTATTCCCAAAAACGTAGAGGAATCCTACTATAAAAAATTCATTACCCAGTTGGTGGCGTCTTTTGATGTATATGCCAAAGGGTTTGATATAAAAGTTCAAAGAAGCCAGCCAGAGGCCTTGTTGAGCCTTAGTGACCTTCCCGGGAATGGTGGAAGTACGGATCTTTTTGGCCAGGCTCAGGAGTCGGCCGAGGAGGACAAGATCGTTTTTGATCTCAGGTTTCAATACGGAGACTATTCTTTCCGGTCAGAGGAGAAGAAGACCAATAATGTGGAGCTGGAGCAAAGAGGGGATAATTATGTGTTCCATAAGGTGATCCGTGATCTGGAAAGGGAAAAATCCTATGGGGACTATCTAAAGGATCTGGGTTTGCCCGTAAGGGCTTCCCGTTTTAGTTTGGGAAAATCCAAAGCCTTTGATTGGCTCAATTCCAATCGGGAAGCACTTGAGGGAATGGGGGTGAAAATATTGCAGAACCAAAGTGTAAAAGGAAAGCGGTATTTTATTGGCAGGGCTTCCATCAAAGTGGAGGTCAAGGAGAACATAGATTGGTTTGACGTCAATGCACTCATCAAATTCGGGGAATTTGAGGTGCCTTTTTCCCAGATCAGGAAGTTGCTGATAAAGGGTAAGGCTGAATTTGAACTGCCCAATGGCGAGATAGCCGTGATTCCGGATTCCTGGTTTGTGAATTATTCCGAAATCTTCTCCTTTTTGGAAGTGGGTGAGGAGCATCAAAATAATATGATGCTGAAAAAGCACCATATTGCTTTGGCCCAGGAGCTGGAGAAAGGGCAACTGATAGATCTGACTTTAAGCAAAAAACTGGAAAGGCTGAAGGACTTTAGCACCTTGGAGTCTTATGAATTATCCCCGCTTTTTAAAGGGACGTTAAGGCCCTACCAAAAGGCAGGTTATGACTGGTTAAGATTTCTCAATGACTATAATTTTGGAGGCTGTCTGGCCGATGACATGGGCCTTGGGAAAACCGTGCAGACATTGGCTTTGCTGGCACATGAGAAAAGCAGGACAGAAGGCACTACTTCACTTTTGGTGATGCCTACTTCCTTGATATACAATTGGGAGGTGGAAGCCAGAAAGTTCACCCCTGATCTTAACATTCTGGTGTATACCGGCTCCCAAAGGGTAAAGGACAGCAGTCAGTTTTCAAAGTATGATCTGGTCCTTACATCCTATGGGATTACCAGATTGGATGTGGACATCCTCAAAGGGTTTTTCTTCAATTATATCATTTTGGACGAATCCCAGGCCATCAAAAACCCGGGAAGTATCATCTCCAAAGCCGTCAACCAATTGGTGTGTAAGCACCGGTTGATCCTGACCGGTACGCCAGTGGAAAACGGTACCATGGACCTGTGGTCGCAGATGAATTTCGTCAATCAGGGCTTATTGGGCAGTCAGGGCATGTTTAAAAAGCAGTTTCTTCAGCCCATCGAGAAGAAAAGTGACATGGACAAGGCTGCTAAACTTCATGCCATGATCAAGCCTTTTGTTTTGAGAAGGTTAAAAACCCAAGTGGCTACAGATTTGCCGGAGAAGGTGGTCAATGTGAAGTACTCCAATATGACCACCGAACAGGAAAAGGCCTACGAAGAAGTGAAGGCCTATTACCGTGAGAAGATCGTTCAGGAGATGAGTATCCCCGGAATGAACCGGCAGGCCTTTACCTTACTGAGAGGGCTTACCCAGCTTAGACAAATCGCAAATCATCCAAGATTGACCGACTCTTCTTATACCGGGGATTCCGGTAAAATGGAGGATGTCATTCATATGCTTGACTCCACTGTCAGTGAGGGGCATAAGGTATTGGTGTTTAGCCAGTTTGTAAAGCACCTGTCCATCGTGAAAGAGTACTTGGATGAACATAAGATTGCCTATGCTTATTTGGATGGCACGACTAAAGATCGGCAGGCTCAGGTGGATTCCTTCCAAAATGACGACAAGGTAAAGATTTTCCTCATTTCCCTAAAGGCTGGTGGTGTAGGTCTGAACCTGACCAAAGCAGAGTATGTGTTTTTGCTGGATCCTTGGTGGAACCCTGCCGTGGAGGCCCAGGCGATAGACCGGGCGCATAGGATAGGCCAAGAAAACAAGGTGATGATTTATAAGTTTATCACCCATAACAGTGTGGAGGAAAAGATCATGGCCCTTCAGGAAAAGAAAATGGCCCTTGCCGGGGAGCTGATCAGCACAGAGGAAAGCTTTGTAAAGAGCCTCAACAAGGAAGATATCGAAGCGCTGCTTACTTAAGCTCTTGTATTCCTGTTTCCCAGAAAGGTAGGTGGTTTGATTTGTCAAACAATTTTGTGGGATATGATGGCTTAGAACCAAAAATACTATATTTTTAGCTACGGCTAATTTTGAACCTTAATACTTTTATCACATAATATGGAGAGTGCAATTTTGATCATCCAGTGCAAAGACCAGAAAGGCATTGTAGCTGCGGTGACCCAGTTTTTATATTTCCACAATGGTAATGTGGAAGAGGTAGATCAATATATCGATAATGAAACGGGAGACTTCTATATGCGGGCCAAGTGGGAGCTGGAAAGCTTTGCCATCAAGAAGGACCAGATAGAAAGGATTTTTTCAGAAACGGTCGGCCAAAAGTTTGCCATGAACTTCAGCCTGCATTTCAATCAGCCCAGGCCGAAGATGGCCATTTTCGTATCGAAATTTTCACATTGTCTGTTTGATATACTTTCCAGGTTTTATTCTGGGGAATTTGATGTGGAAATTCCCATGGTGATTTCAAACCATGAAAAGTTGAAAGCCGTCGTGGAGGCATTTGGTATCCCGTTCTATTATTTTCCGATCAACAAGGAAAATAAGTTGGAGCAGGAGCAAAAACAGCTGGCACTCTTGAAAGAGAAGGGGGTTGATTTTGTGGTATTGGCCAGGTATATGCAGATATTAAGTCCTGATTTTATTGCCCAATATCCCAGTAATATCATCAACATCCACCATTCTTTCCTTCCTGCTTTTGTGGGGGCAAAGCCATATCATGCCGCTTACAAGCGAGGAGTGAAGATCATTGGGGCCACGGGCCATTATGTCACAGAAGAGCTGGATGCAGGGCCGATAATCGAGCAGGACATTGCCCGTGTAAAGCATCATAATACCATAGAGGAGTTGGTACAGATAGGGCAGGATGTGGAAAAAGTGGTGCTGTCCAAGGCCATTAAATACCATATTGCCAAAAAAGTGATGGTGATGGGGAATAAGACGATCATTTTCAATTAAGCCTTCTTGCCCAAGCCGATGGATAACAAAAAGGTGCCTTTCTTTTAAGAAGAGCACCTTTTTTTGTGTGTTATTAATTTTCCACCTGCTGAAATTCCACCGTGATATTGCCGTCACCGTCAAAGAATACCATGCGGTCTGCTGTAGTGGTATATTTCTCACTCATTTCAAGAGAACTCAGGTAGGCGGTTTGTAGGACTTTGTCCTCGCAGCCCTGGGTATCGGTGTATAAGGTTGAAAATTTGACTTTGTCGCGGTTATAGACTGCTTTGCCTCTGAATTCGTCGCAGGGAGCCTGTCCCGTCACATCCTGGCCTTCTCCAAATTCCAAGGTCAGTTCAGCAAGTTGTTCATTGGTAGCAGGGGCCCCATTGATAGACCTTACTTTCCAGGTGTAATTGCCGATATCGGTCGGGCCTCCGCAAGAAAACAGGGTAAAAGAAACCAATCCTACAATAAATAGTGTCTTTAAGCACTTCATTTTGATCAATCCGTTTTGTGGTTTTAAAATCAATTATACTTTGTCATTTGCTGTTTGTTCAAAAAACCTGACCGGTTTTTTAAAAAGGTACAACGAAATGACCTGTTAAGTGTTTATTTTACCACAAATACCGTACTTAAATTGATTTCGGTGACAAATCTTCATCAAACCGGGCAAAATCAGCAGGTATTAGTACACGATTTTTCGTGGGATTTCCTGGGGCAGCCTGGTCAATAGTTCATAGTTGACCTGTTGGGTGGTTTCGCTGAAGGAGGCTACGGTGATTTCACTGCTGTTCTGTTTGCCGATGATGACAACCTCATCGCCTTTTTTAGGATCTTTTAGATCGGTGATGTCTACGGTAATGGAATTCATGGTAACGGTGCCGACGACAGAAACCATTTTGCCCTGGATGAGCACCTTCCCTAAATTGCTGAGCATTCTGCTGAAGCCATGGGAATAGCCTACGGGGACCATGGCTACCCGCATGTGCCGTGGGGCCATATATGAATTGCCATAACCAATGAAATCGCCTATCTCCACCTCTTTGATGCTCATGATGACACTTTTCCAGCTGATCAATCTTTTGAGCGGGTTTTTTCTGTTGGCGGCGAGTTGCTTGAATTTGCTCATATAGGTTTCCTGGCTGGGCCAGAAGCCATATTGCAGGATGCCGATACGCACCATGTCCATGATGGTTTCAGGATAACTAAGCGATGCAGCCGAGCAGGCGGTATGGTAAAGGCCGAATTTCACATTGGCCTTATCAAACCATGATTTGAATTTCTGAAATTGTTTGATCTGGTTTTGGATACGGACATAATTGGCAATGCTTTCGGCTCCGGCAAAGTGGGTGCAAAGTCCGCTCAGCTCCAGAAGATCAGGGTGCTGATGAAGGATGTCCGTAAGAAATTCCTTTTCGCTCCAGTCAAATCCTGTTCGATGAAATCCGGTTTCCACCTCAATATGGATTTTGGCTTTGATGCCGAGTTTGCGGGCGACTTTTATGGCAGCCATCAAACGGTCAAACTCAAAGACGAAAAAACTGATCCCCCGTTTGATGATCCATTCAAGGTCTTTATTGTCTACCATCCCCATGATCATGATATGGCTGTCCTTGGTGATGGAATTATAAGCCCGAAAAGCTTCATCAGCGCTGAAGGCGCTAAAATGCCGGATTCCCACGCTTTCGGCAATGCGCACCATGTTTTCTATACCATGCCCATAAGCATTGCCTTTTATGACGGAAGATATCAAGGTTTCATTGCCCACCTGACTTTGGATAAATTTGATGTTTCTACGATAAGCCGACTTGCTGATTTCTATTCGGGAAGTATGCTGCATTGTTTTTTAGGATTGCGTAAAGAATTTAATAGTGGGGTTTTAAGGGGAGTCAACGGTGAATCTGGTCGATGATGTTCGCAAAAATCTTGACTCCAGTGGGGATGATGTCATCAGGGAAATCGTAGCTAGGTTCATGTAGCTGGGGTAGTTTGTTGCCCGCGCCCAAGCCGAAGAGCATGGTGGATGTGTGTGCCGAAAAATGCCCAAAATC
Organism: Echinicola sediminis; assembly: GCF_054777495.1. NCBI lineage: Bacteria > Pseudomonadati > Bacteroidota > Cytophagia > Cytophagales > Cyclobacteriaceae > Echinicola > Echinicola sediminis. The sequence goes on from NZ_BAAHAP010000024.1 coordinate 35,775, forward strand.
CTCCGACCAGCGGAAAGGTATCCGTATATGCTTGGTTTTAAGGCCTAAATTCTTGGCTGCTTCGTTGGTGTAATGCCAGGCTTTGTCATCGTTTATCGTGCTGGCAAACATTTCTGTATACGAGATCGAAAGGGAGAGATGATATTCCTTTGCGATCAATGTGGACAAGGCTTCCGCAAAATGGGTCAGCTCAGCCATGGTCTCATCATCAAAGGTGCGGAGGGTGGCCCTAAGGGTAGCTTCTCCCGGTGTGGTGCCGAAAGCGATTTCTCCCAATTGGGCATTGACCACCGTGATCAAACTGAATGCATCCATGCTGGATGGAATGGCTTGAAGCCCTACGATCAGCTTGGCCAAAGCTTCAGCGGGACTGTTTCCTGCTTCAGGATGAGCAGCATGTGAGGTCCTGCCCTTCAGGTGGAGGATCATTCCTTTTGAGGCGGCTGCAAAAGCGCCTTTTTTGAGGATGACTTCATTTTCTGGGTACCCGGGCAGGTTGTGCAGGGCAAAGGCAAAGTCAGGCTTGATCTTGCTAAAGTTCTTGTCCTTGATGACCTTTTCGGCCCCTTCTCCTGTCTCTTCTGCAGGTTGGAAAAGCAAGACCGCCTTGCCCTTAGGAAGTGGCCAGTCCGAAAGAAAGTGGCCCAGACCAGCCACTATGGCCATGTGCCCATCATGGCCACATACGTGGGACCTTCGCTCGGAAGTGCTGCTGTGGGCAAAAGTATTTTCTTCTTGAATAGGCAGGGCATCCAACTCGCAGCGGAAGAGTGTGGTTGGTCCCTTTTCCTTGCCTTCGTAAAGAAAAGCCAGACCATTGCCCCCTAGATTTTCAAGGGTTTTTTGAGGATGCAAATCCTGAAAAAAATCTTTGATACGTTGGGCGGTCTGGGTTTCTTGACCAGATAGTTCCGGATTTTGATGGAGTTCCCTTCTAAGTTTGACCAGGCGTTGAAGATCGGTTTTTTTCATGTTTAGCAAGTTACTTTCTGATATAAATTAGAACTTTCAGCATAATTGATCAAGTGTTTGGGGAGTTTATAACCAAGGCTTTGTTCAGAAAACCTGCATAATTCGTGCAGAAATTATATCCTGTATCCCAAATACTTAAATGATTTAGCGGAAGTATGGGTATTTTTTCCGAACTTATTTATCTTCATTTTTGCTTCACTATATACGCTAAACGAAAAGCTTATGACTGCAGAACAACAACAAGCGATTACTGATGAGATAGAAAACTTAAAGGCTTCATTGACCGGCGACATGTTTAAAGACATGGAGATCAGGGATAAGATCCATAATCTCGAAATGCAGCTTAATGGAACCAAGCCTATGGACAGTCATTTTGACTGTATAGGCTGCGGAAGCTAAAAGCATGTTTTTGTGAGAAAATTTAAGGGTCCTTTGGGACCTTTTTCTATTTTTGGGGCTGAGAAATAAAATTGAAGTAAAAAAGTTAGTTCTTTTTTTTATGAACTAACAAAACTTTTACTATGTTTGTATCGTTAAGTTCCAAAAAAGGGAGTAATATATGAAATTGACATCGAAGCAACAGGAAATCATCGAGCGGATCGGCGTCTTTTTTGAGAAGAAAGGACATCAGCCCATATTGGGAAGGATAATGGGCCTGCTGCTGGTGTTGGAAGAAGCAGAGGCGACCTTTGATGAGATTCAGGAATACTTGTCGGTCAGTAAAAGCGCTGTAAGCAATGCCCTGACACTGCTCCAAAGCCTGGACAAGGTGGAGTATACAACCAAGCCCGGTGAGAGGAAGCGTTATTTCAGGCTGAAGGCCAGAAATTGGAGAACGGACATGCAGGAGGACATGCAGGGGATCTTTAAGATCAATACGTTGCTTAAAGAGGTAATGGCAATGCGTTCAGAAAAGAATAAAGAATTCAATAAATGCATCATCGAATTTCAACAGTTTATTGATTTTTTGAGAGAAGAGATGCCCAAATTGATCGAGAAATATGATCGGCTTCACAGTTGATATATTTTTTTGTTCAAAAGGTTCTTTAAATACAGAACTAAGTAATATATAAGGAATTAACTATAATTTAATAAAATGAAAAAACAAAATTGGATTGGGCTGTTCCTCACATTAATGTTGGCGAGCAATGTCATGGCCCAAAATGCCATAAGGGAAGGGGAGGTTTTTGACCTTCAAAAATGTATCGAGTTGGGCTTAAAGCACAATACGAATATTAAAAAGGCCCAGCTGGATGAACAGGCAGCCCGTTATCAACGAAAAGAAATTACGGGTACAGGGCTTCCACAAGTAGAGGCTTATGGTAGCTACAACAATTTCCTGGATGTATATCCCCAAGCCATTCCAGGGGGAGTCCTCAATCCTGATTCTGATCCTAATGGGGTAGATGTGATTTCTTTTGGTGTGCCACAGAGTGTAAAAGCGGGAGTGCAGGTAAACCAGTTGATTTTCAGCCAATCCTACCTGGTGGGTTTGAAGGCAGCCACGAGTTCGGAGCAGTTTTACAGGCTGATGACCCAGATGACCGAAGAGGACATCACCTACGATATCGCTTTGAATTATTATGGCGTGATCGCTACACAGCTGCAGATGGACAACCTTGAAGCCAATTATGACAAGCTGAAAAGGCTGGAAGAGATCATCAAGGCCCAATATGAGAATGACTTGGCCAGGAAAGTGGACTATAACCGGGTGAAAGTAAACCTGACGACGCTGGAGGCAGAAATGGACAATCTGGAGATTGGCATAGAGCAGCGCACCAACTACCTCAAACTGGTGATGGGATTGCCGGTGGATCTGGATTTGAAACTGGCAGCTTACGATTTTTCCGACAGAAATTTGCCTTACCAGGCTTTGCAGGCGGATGCTAACTTGAGCGAGCGCTTTGATCTTCAGGTGTTGGACAAGAAGTTGGAATTAAACGATCTGAACATTAAAAATATCCAATCAGGATACTATCCTACTTTGGCGGCCTTTGCCGATCTCAACTACAATGCCTTTTCGAAGAAGTTTGATTTCATTTCAGACAGCCATGTTTGGTACCGCGGAGCGCTTGTAGGACTTCAACTGAACATTCCGATTTTCGACGGGCTACAGAAGAAAAATAAAATTGCCCAAGCCAGGGTGGAATCCGAGAAGATGCAGTACGACCGGTACATGGCAGAGCAAAATGCCCAAGCGGAATACCTGAATGCCAGCAAAAAGCTTCAAAACAGCATCAGCAGCCTGCAGGCCCAGGAATCTAATCTGGAATTGTCCGAAACGGTATTTGACGAGACCTCCCAGCTGTATCGGGAAGGCTTGTCTCCACTGACCGATCTGTTGAATGCAGAAACCGCCTTAAGGGAAGCACGCGCCGCTTATTTCAATCAGGTCATCAATGTAAAAACCGCCGAGGCAGATCTCTACCGATCTACAGGGCAGATAGAAAGAATCATCAAATAATAGGAAAAATAAAGAGGTTGTTTCCTCAAATAACATATCATCAAAAGCTATGAAAAAGATTATCACACCTTTAGTATTGGTCGCCATTGCGGCAAGTATTGGCTTTACACTTTTTAAGAATAAGCAAGAAATGGAGGTAAAAGCCGAACAGGCCATGAAAACCAGTGAGGCGATACCGGTTAGAACCCAAGTGATCAAAAAAACCGAAAACGAGATTTCATTCCTTTCCAACGGAACCTTCCAGCCCAGTCAGGAGCTGAAGTTGAAATCAGAGGCAAGCGGTAAAGTATTGAAGATTTACAAGAAGAAGGGAGAATATGTTCGCAAAGGGGATGTCATAGTGAAGCTGGACGATGAGCTGCTGCAGTCGGAGCTAGCCATTGCGGAAGTCAAGCTACAGCAGAGTAAAAGGGACCTTGTACGCTATGAAAACCTTGCGGGCACTGAGGCGATTACCGAAAAACAACTGGAGGAAATCCGAAATGGGGCAAAGATGTCCGAGTCTGAGGTGAAGATGATCAAGAAACGCTTGGCCAATACTTTGATCACCGCGCCCATTTCCGGATATATCAATGAAGACCATATCGAGATCGGTACGCTGATGAGCCCGGGGATGGATGTAGCGGATATTGTCAATGTCCAACCGCTCAAATTGGTGGTGAGTGTCTCTGAGATGGAGATAGCCCGCATCAACAAAGGCGATGAAGTAGGGATAAAAGTGGGGGTGATGCCCGAAAATGAATTCAAAGGCAAGGTGACATTTACCAGCCATAAAGGAGACGCTTCACTGCGCTACGAGGTGGAAATCGAATTGGAAGGGAATACTGATCAAATCAAGCCGGGGATGTTTGCTTATGCATCGTTCAACTATCCTGCTGAAGAAGCCATTCTGATCGACAGAAAGGCCTTGGTCAGCGGAGTGAAAAAGCCTGAAGTATTTGTAGTGGAGAACGGCATAGCGGTACTGAAGGAAGTGAAGTTGGCCCAGATGGGGGAAAACAAGCTCGTGTTGCTGGATGGATTGAAAGAAGGGGATAAGCTGGTGACTTCAGGCTTGATCAACCTTAAGGACGGTACTGCGGTAAGTGAACTGTAAGAAAAAATAGAAGGAAATGCAGATAACTAAAATATCCATACAACGGTCCACCCTGGTGGTGGTACTGTTTACCATTTTGACCTTGCTGGGACTGTTTTCTTACAGCCAGATGTCTTATGAGCTTTTGCCTAAGTTCAGTCCCAATGTCGTGACGGTTTCCACCATGTATCCAGGCGCAGCACCCTCAGAGGTGGAGAACTCCGTGACCAGGAAACTGGAGGATGCGCTGGCTTCCCTCGAGGGGATAGATGTGATGAAGTCCACATCACTGGAGAGTTTTTCCATCATTACCATCGAACTGGATGATGATGTGAATGTGGATGTCATCCTTCAGGATGCGCAGCGGAAAATAGATGCTGTATTGGCCGATTTGCCAGAGGATGCGGATCCGCCTTCCTTGGGCAAATTCAGCTTGGATGATATGCCGATCATGCAGATGGGAGCCTATTCTTCCCTGACTGCCACGGAATTTTATGACCTGATGGACCAGCGGATACAGCCGACCTTGTCACAGATTGACGGGGTAGCTCAGGTAAACTTGTTGGGTGGTGCAGAAAGGGAAATCAAGGTCAACCTTGACCAAAACAAGCTGGAAACCTATGGTATTTCGCCCTTGCAGGTGAATCAGGCGATTGCTTCGGCCAATCTGGACTTCCCTACGGGGAAATTGAAGAGTGATGATGAACAAATCCTGATCCGACTGGCGGGGAAGTTTGGTCAAGTGGATGAGATAGGAGAGTTGGTTGTAGCTTATGCTGAAGGTTCGCCCATCAAAATCAAGAATGTGGCAGAGGTGGTAGACTCTAGTAAGGACGAGGAGATCCTTAGTAGGTTGAATGGCAACAGCGCCATAGGTATCACGATCCAAAAGCAGTCTGATGCCAATGCGGTGGATGTGGCAGAGGAAGTTAATGCGGCTTTGGTCGGATTGGAAACCACTTATCAGGACCAAGCGCTGAGGTTTGAAATTTCGCAGGACTCTTCTGAGTTTACGCTGGAGGCAGCGGATGCCGTAATTCATGATCTGGTCATTGCTGTGGGATTGGTGGCGGTCATCATGCTTCTTTTCTTGCACAGTTTCCGGAACGCGGTGATTGTGATGATTGCGGTACCGGCTTCCATTATTGCAACCTTCACCGTGATGTACCTGGCTGGTTTTACGCTGAACCTAATGAGCTTACTGGCCCTTTCTTTGGTGGTAGGTATTTTGGTGGATGATGCCATTGTGGTGATCGAGAATATCTACCGGCATATGGAAAAGGGAAAGTCTGCCATTCAGGCTTCTTATGATGGTATCCGTGAGATCGGAGGGACAGTGACTTCCATTACCTTGGTGATTGTGGTCGTGTTTGTGCCACTTTCCATGACCGGTGGATTGATTGCAGGTATCCTGACCCAATTTAGTATTACGGTAGCTGTGGCCACCCTGATGAGTTTGCTGGTGGCTTTTACCTTGATTCCGCTATTGACTTCGCGTTTCTCGAAATTGGAGCATATCAATCCCAAAAGTGTTTTTGGAAGGATAGTGAACGGGTTTGAGGCCATGTTGGACGCTTTTATTGATTGGCTGACCGGCATCTTGAAGTGGGCTTTTAACCATAAGGTGCTTACCCTGGCAGTGACCTTTGTGATGTTTGTTTCTTCCTTTATGCTGGTGAGTAATGGTTTTATCGGCAGTGAGTTTGTCAGTGAAGGAGACAAGGGAGAGTTTATCATCCGTCTGGAGCTGCCAAAATCGGCGACTTTGGAGGAAACCAATTTTACCACCAGGGAAGCCGAGAATTTTATTACCAAAAATCCATTGGTCACCAGTGTGTTCACTACGGTAGGGCAGACCACCGGTAGCATGTCGGGAAGCCAGGCTACCCCATATGCATCGGAAATTACGGTAAAAATGGTGGATGCAGAAAAGCGTAATATCTCTGCTCCGGAGTTGGCCAAGGAAATGGAGATTGCTTTGGAGGAAAATATAGTTGGGGCTGAATTTACTGCAGTTCCGATCAGTATCACCGGTACGGCCAATGATGCCCCTATTCAGATTGTACTTTCCGGCCCTGATCTGGATACCCTCAAAAATTTCTCCGACCGTGTGTTGGCAGTGGTGGAGAAAGTGCCGGGCACGAGAAAAGTGGAGACTTCCATGGAGGATGGAAATCCCGAGATACGGGTCGAGGTAGATAGGGCAAAAATGGCCGATTTAGGATTGGACATGTCCATGGTAGGGGGTACCATGCAGGTAGCCTTCAACGGTAATAGTGATACCAAATACCGGGACGGTGATTATGAATACGACATCAATATCCGGATGGATGAGTTTGACAGAAGATCGGTGAGGGATATTGAAAACCTGGCATTTGTAAACAATAAGGGACAGACCGTTTTGCTCAAGCAATTTGCCCAGGCCATCCCTTCTGAGGGGCCTAGCCAGCTTCAGCGTCAGGATAGGATCAGCTCTGTGACTGTTCAGTCCCAGGTGTCCGGAAGAACCACCGGTACTGTAGGAGCGGAGATCCAAGCTGCCATAGCCAGTATGGAAGTTCCCAAGGAGGTCAGTATTTCTTACGAGGGGGACCTTAAGATGCAGGAAGAAGGTTTTGGCAGTCTTGGCGTGGCTTTGCTGGCTTCCATCCTACTGATTTACCTGATCATGGTGGCCTTGTACGATAACTATGTCTATCCTATGGTGGTAATGTTTTCCCTGCCATTGGCGGTGATCGGAGCCTTGTTGGCCTTGGCATTGTCCAGTTCTTCCCTTAGCATCTTCTCCATCTTGGGTTTGATCATGCTGATGGGACTGGTAGCGAAAAACGCGATTATGTTGGTGGACTTCACCAATCAGTTGAAGGATGCGGGACTGGAGGTAAAGGCGGCATTGATCAAGGCGGTGGAGATCCGTTTCCGTCCGATCCTGATGACGACCTTGGCGATGGTGTTTGGTATGTTGCCGATTGCAATGGCTTCCGGAGCCGGTGCGGAGTGGAAAAATGGTTTGGCATGGGCGCTTATCGGAGGTTTGATCTCCTCCATGTTCTTGACCATGGTGGTGGTGCCGATCATTTACTACCTGTTTGATAGGATGCTGGCCAAATTTGGAAAAGACAAGAAAAAGGAAATCGAAATTGAAGAATCCGAGCTGGTGGAAGCGGAGTCAGAGGTAGCAGAATACGTATAGTGTGTTTGATGATAGATTAGTGCTGGCTTTCGGGGATTGCCATAAGGAACGGAAAAGGTCTTGTGCTGATTTCCCGTAAGCCACACTGATTTTTTGTCTTGGGTAAGGGCAAACCGTAGATGAGGTGTCTTAAATCTGTAGAGTTGAGACAATCAGCTACTTATGTTCGTCATTAATAGAAAAAAACAATGAAAACGACTAACTTTAGAAAAATCAAAGCAATGATTGAGGTGATGGGGAAATATGGTATTTCTCCGATCTCCAAGGTGAAGAAATCAGATTTTGTCAAGGACATGGGCTTTGACAAAGTGTATCTGGGCGGCTTGATCTACGATGTGGAAGACGCTCTGAACGTGCAGCTCAAGGAAGAAGAGGTGGATTTAATCAATTGCCCTTCTGAGTTGATCAGTTACATGGTGGAATATCGAAACTAATGCCTGCAGTGTAGCATTTTTATCCATCGAGAGTATGAAAAAAATAATAAAAGTTCATCCTCATTTTGAGCACCTTCGGGAGTACATCAAGGAGATACCTGAAAAGTTCAACGATAGGGGAGAACTGATTTATGATTTACGGAATCACGTCAGGGTTGATGAGGTAGAAGGGGTTAAGATCGTTATCAAATCATTTCGTAAAATCTACCTGGCAAATAAATTCATCTATGCATTTTTTCGTCCCACAAAAGCAAGTAGGGCCTATGAGTATGCGTTGATATTAAAGGAAAAGGGAATTCAAACCCCTCAGCCTATAGCTTATATTGACTGTATGCAAAATGGGATGTTGAAATCGGGGTATTTTGTGGCTTTATTCACGGATTACCGGCCTCTTTCATCTTTCAATTTTGAGGATCAAATGATGACAAAGCAGCTCCTTGACAATCTGTCCCGTTTTACCTACAAATTGCACCGGGAAGGTATTTATCATGAAGATTATACTTTGGACAATATTCTCTTTTTGGAAAATAAAGAAGGATATGATTTTGCGCTGATAGATAACAATCGCATGAAGCTCATTCCTGTGAACGAAAAAATGGCTGCAAAAAACCTCGGCAGGTTGGGACTGGCTCCTGAGATGATGACTTACCTGATTCGAAAGTATGCAGAATTAGGAAATGTTGATTTGTTAAAAGAGCTGAAGCTTTATTACGATTATAAGTATGAAAGCAGTGTAAGGGCCAAGTTGAAGGCCAGGCTTAAGCGATATAAAAACTGGATCAATTTTACAATGAGGCCGGTCAAGCACCAATAGGGACTGATCCTATAAAGGGTAGTCCGGATTGTCGGGATACGGAAAATGACCGCTGAAGTAATAAGGTCACTATAAATGAAAACTGGACCCTGGTCCCCTATGCCGATGGCGGTGTGAAGTAGCCATGGTGCTTTAGGAGAAAAGGGTCCAGTTTTAATTAGAGGACTAACATGTCCGCTATTTTTTTTGGGGGGAGGATTTAGCGAATAGGAACTGTTTTGACCGTGCCGTTCCAGCCACTTATTTCAATCAATGCACCCGTATTTGATAGTTGATTATTTTCCAGTAAAATGGTTTTTTCTTCTCCAGGGACAATGGAAATATAGTTGTCACTAAAGAAAGTAGGTAATAATCTTTCCTTGGTTTTGGCATCGATCAAAGAAACACGGTTAAAGAAAGAAACCGGATTACCGGAATTGTTGCTGATATTCAGCTTGATTTTATTTTCAGAAACTTTGGTAGCAGTAGCCGTGACTTCCGCTTCCTTGAGGCTTTGTAATCCCGAATAGTTTCCTTCGGCATCAGGTAGCCAGTAAAAGTTATCACTTACCAATTCCTTGTTTACATTCAGCAGTTGAACAGAAAGGAACATCCCATTATCGGCACTCAATTCAGCAATTCTTTTTTGAAGGGATAAAATCAGCCGGATGCTGCTGGGTTCAATATAGGTGAATACCTGAGTGAGGTTTTTGCTGTTTCCATCCATATCATAGGCCGTGACCCGTAGCATGAGGTCATGTTGCTGTTCAAAGGTGTTGTTAGCGATCATGATGTTGCCTTCTACGGGGTCATACATGGCATGAACTGCTTCACTGCCGGTGCGTAGGCCATATAGGCAGGCGTTGGGATCCAGGTAATAGTCATACATTTGTCCCCTCAATGCCGTCCAGGGGTTTTGGGTTTTCCAGATGATCACTCCGGTATACCAGTCCCACATGTGGGAGGAGAACCCTTCGATCAAGCCCCTGTACTGGTTATAATTTACCAATTGGGCTTTGTTTGCAAAGTCTTCCATGTCTTTAGGGGATCCATAGGGTTCCATGGAATTGGCATAATCGATGTATTTATGGTAACTCCATACTTCATCCTTTACCTTTTCGGTCTCTTCCAGTTCTACCGGAATCACTTGGTTTTCTTCGGGCAAAAACCGCTTAAGGGAAACGGCATCTCCTGTACCCACAGACCCTACCTCAGAATTGAATGGCCACGTTCGCTCCGCCCAGAATGTGGAAATATCCTGTATTCCATAGGGGCCGTCTCCGTTTCCTCCGAGAAAGTTATAGGACATTTCATCGGAGTTCGAATAGTCAATAAACCAGCGGGTGCCATCGTGTTTCGGTAAGATGACATTCTTAATGGCATGAAGGATGTCGGCTGGAGGAGTGATTTCATTGCCTCCGCACCACATCGCCAAAGAGGGGTGGTTGCGCAGCATTTTTACCACATCTTCCGCTGATTCGATAAATAGGTTGTGATCATCGGGATATTGTCTTCTGGTCCATTGATCCTCTTTTTTATAAGGATCCAACCATCGGCCATTGCAGTCCCCTGAAATCCAGAAATCCTGGATCACCAATAGTCCGTACCTGTCACATGCTTGGTAGAATTCCGGTCGCTCCGGAAGAGCACCACCCCAGATACGTACCAAATTTAGGTTCATGTCCCGGTGAAAGCGTATTTCGGCATCATAACGTTCATCAGAGAACCTCAACATTGCGTCTGAAATGATCCAGTTGCCTCCTTTGATAAATATTTTTTGCCCGTTGACTGAAATCTGTTTACTTCTGGTATGTTCATTCCACTCGGTTTGAATTTCACGGACACCAAAAGTGACATGCTCATTATCGGAAACTTTGCCATCTTCGATGAACTGGATATCCATGTCATATAGGTGCTGTTCTCCATAACCGTTTGGCCACCATAGTTTGGGGTTTTCCAGCGTATAATCGGGCAAGCTCACTTCCTTGGTTTCATTAGGGGCAAGTGAGATTTTTTCGGTGATGGTTTTTCCTTTCAGTGTATATTGCACCGTGCCCGTCAAGGGAGTATTTTTTGTGTTTTGCAGCTCTGTGGATACTTTTATGGTGGCCGGTTCTTGCTGTTCCCCTGGAAGTCGTTTTCCTTTTACCAAGGTGACAATATGCGGGTTTTTGAGGTTAACTGATTGGGTCTTTTCGATAAAAACCTTGTCCCAGATCCCTGTATTCCTATCCCTTATGGGTTGGATCCAATCCCATCCGGCGGTGTATTGCAAGGCCACGCCTTTGGCAATGGTACCGTCACCACCTTGTCCTCCATTTGGGTTGCCGACATGATCGGCAGGGTGTACCAATACGGCCAGACGATTTTTTCCATCTTTGGCTAAAAGTTCAGTAATGTTGAACTGCTGGCGCAGATACATTCCTTTGATGGGCTGCTTGTTTACCTTTTGGCCATTGAGGAATACATCCACGCTATAATTGATGCCGCGAAAGGTGAGCCAAACCTGCTCACTGTTTTTGGCGGTTTCAGTAAACTCCTTTACAAACCAATAGGTGTAATATTCTCGGCCGGTATCGTAGATATCCTTGATTTTTTCATTGTTCATCCCATAAAATGGGTCGGGTACTTTCCCGTTGTTCAAAAGGGTGGTCAACACTGTACCCGGTACGGTGGCAGGCATCCAGTTCTTCAGTTGGAATTTGGTGGTGGAAATTTCTGTTCCGTTTGCCTCGGTCTCCAAAATAGGGTTGCAGAACCAGTCGCTGTCCAATTCATAGCGATTCTGGGCGGTAGCCATCTGAATGCAGCATAAAGAGAAGAGGCAGATTGCTAATAATAAATGATGAGTTTTCATAGGGTTGAGTTAGGGGTAAATGATTGATGTGTTATGTAAAAAAATCACAAAACACCCTTAAAGATAAATTAAAAAATTGATGTAGTTTGGGTTTTTGGAAAAATAAGGTTGTTTTTTAAGCCTATTTTATAAGTTTTTATGTTTAATTGTGGTCTGTGGGGTGTTTTTACGTCCGTTTATAAGGGTGGTTTTGTCATGGTGCTGTTGATAGGGTGAAAAAAAACTTGAAAAGTTAAAGATCAATGCTAATTTTCACTACATAGGGACAAAAAGACCTTTTGTTTTAAGAATACTGTTCGGGTTGATTTCACGGGAGTTTAAAGAATGGCTTGGCGTTATAAACTGTTTTTGCTGGAAAGTACAGTATTTCGACAAAAAATGCCTCTTTCTTTTCATCCGGCTTAAGATAAACAGAATTCATTCGAGCTTTTTATTGAAAAAATGTATCTTTCTTGATCGGTAGGTAGGCTTGAGGGTAAAGGGAGGCAATAACAACTACTTTTCGTCTATCTACCAATCAAGATTTTAGCACATGAATTGTACTGCATATTTTAATAAACTAATAATACCTTAAACTAAAATGACAAAACCTAAATTAACACGAAGAAAATTTATTGCCCAAACCTCCTTGGCTGCCATGGGGGTTTCTGCTATGGCCGGTTCCTCATTTGCTTTTTCCCCATCACGGGCTGATAAAGTACGACTAGGATTTATAGGGACAGGGAAACAGGGCTTTATATTATTGAATTTCCTGATGAAGTGTCCTGAAGCTGTGGTGACAGGCTGTTCAGATGTGGTGACGTTTAATAGGAATAAGTTTAAGGAAGATGCAGAGAAACTGAACAAAGAGAAGTTGGGTACTTCCCAAGAGGTGAAGATTCACAGCGATTTTAGGGACTTATTGGCACGTCCTGATATTGATGCGGTGGTTATCGCTACTCCGGACCATTGGCATGCTTTAATAGCCGTGGAGGCAGCTAAAGCAGGTAAGGATATTTATTGTGAGAAACCCTTGGCTGCTACGGTTGTGGAAGGAAGGGCCATGGTGGACGCTACACGTAAATACGACCGTGTTTTCCAGACCGGTAACATGCAACGATCCTGGAAAGAGTTCCGGCAGGCCTGCGAACTGGTTCGCAATGGCTATATAGGAGAAGTAAAGGAAATCAAGGTGAATATTGGCCGTCCTTCCCGTTTGTTTGATATAGAGGTTCAGGAGACCCCAGCAGGGATAGATTGGAACATGTGGGTAGGGCCTGCCGAGTACAGGGGCTATCATGAGAAACTGGCTCCGATGTACAAGGAGGGTGAAAATATGAGGTATCCTGATTGGAGAGAGTATAGGCCATATGGCGGAGGAGATATCACAGATTGGGGAGCCCATATGTTTGATATTGCCCAGTGGGGCATTGGTATGGACGGCTCAGCACCGGTGAAATACATTCCGCCGAAGGAGCCGGGAGCGGTATATGGAATGAAAATGATCTATGATAATGGCATTGTGATGACCCATGAAGACTGGGGAAAAGGAAATGCGGTGAGGTTCATTGGTACGAAGGGTACAGTGGATATCTCCAGAGGTTACCTGAAAACAAGTCCAGAATCCTTGGCGGAGATGAAAATCAAAGATTCAGATATCCGTTTGGAGTATAGCGATGATCATTATCAGAACTGGTTTGATGCCATAAAAGATAGAAAGAAACCCATATGCGATGTGGCTATCGGCCATAGTACCTCGGCCCTGTGCAATGTCGTCAATATAGCTTATCAGCTGGGAAGAGAGCTGGAATGGGATCCAAAAAAGGAAGTGTTTATCAATGATGATGACGCAAACAATTTGTTAGGCCGTCCCTATCGAGGAGGATGGAAGCTTGAGGTATAACATTGATCAGCTATTTTCACTGCGGGTTCAGCGTAGGTCTGACCTGCGGTGAAAAAATGCTTTCGTCCAGTGTTGTGCTAGGTGTACACAGGCGAAGTGAGCATGGTACATCTATGGCTTCGTTATATTGGGAAGAGAGTTTTTTTGTTCTGGTAGTTGCCCAACTTGTGCGGGACAAGCCTGCTTGTTTAACTGCTTAACTGAAAAATTACGTTTAATCTTTTGAAAACCATCAGCCGATAAAACAAAGAGGCGGCTATGAAAAGCATATCATTATCCTGTTAAATATTATATTGGTTACTTTTTGTGATTTTCCATAACTATTAATTAGCCCTTTCCTACTACTTTTAACCATGACCGTTTCAAAAACCGAACTGCCCCAAAATTCTGTTCTCGCAGGGATTTTATACGACTATACGGATAGTTTTGAGGGAGAGCTGGCTGATCCAGATCAAGTCATTACAAGTACTGATATTGGAAGAGCCTTTTTTACGAGCAGTCCCAAATGGGTTGATAAGCTGTTTGCGCTAAGAAATGGAATTGTAAGGATGTTCGGGCTGAAAACTTCCGGAGGCCAAGCAAACAGGCAGCAGGAAGTTGACGAATTTAAGTGTGAGGTAGGAGAGCAGCTCGGGCTCTTTAAAGTTTTCAGTAAAAGCCAAAATGAAGTGGTTTTGGGAGAAAACGACAAGCATTTGGACTTTCGTGTATCACTGTTTTGGGAGCCTGTTGTTACTGATCATCAAAAGAAAAGATTGATCATAAGCACGGCGGTAAAATTCAATAACTCTTTTGGGAGACTATATTTCTTGCCTGTCAGATCCCTTCCATAAAATGGTGGTCCCAAAAATGCTACAGGGAATAATACAAAACTTGGAAGCATAGAAAGGAGGAGTTTGCCACTTGCGCAATAAAATTCTTTAAAGTTAGCCTGCACTTAACTGTTTTAAGTTTAAGATAGGCTTGGGATCTTTGCTTTTACCCCCTTTATTCCCAAACTTTGCCCCTAATTAACCTTTTGACTATGCCCCGATATTTTGTGATTTATAAACCCTTTGGTATTCTCAGCCAGTTTAGCGGAGAGGCTGACACGCTGAAGGAAGTGGCCGACTTCCCTAAGGAAGTATATCCGGTGGGGAGGCTCGACAAGGACAGTGAGGGACTTTTGCTGATTACCGATGATAAGCCCTTGAACCATTACCTTTTGAATCCCCGTTTTGCGCATAAGCGGACCTATTTGGCCCAAGTGGAGGGAGTCCCGGATGAAGCGGCCATAAATAATTTGGAACAAGGGGTGGACATAAAGGTAGATGGCAAGGTGCACCACACCTTGCCTGCGAAGGCAGTGCTGAAAAAAAATGCCCCAATAATACCCGAAAGGAACCCTCCCATCCGTTATCGTAAGACCGTGCCCGATTCCTGGCTGGAGCTGACGCTTACAGAAGGAAAAAACAGGCAGGTCAGAAAGATGACCGCTGCAGTGGGATATCCCACTTTGAGGCTGGTGAGGTGGTCAATGGAAGGCTTGACCATTGGGGGCTTTGAAGTGGGCGAAGTCAGGGAGTATGAACAGGAAGAGCTTTACCGTCTCTTGAAGGTAGATAGAAAGCGCTTGGGAGAAAACAGGGACCATTCAGGTAAAAGGCAGGGCAAAGGTCATTTCAGGAAAAGACGTTAAGCATATCAACGGTCTTTTTGGGTATTGTTAAATTGTGTTAAATGCCAAATTATTCTAATTTAGGCTTCTTAATTTAGCAAGGACTCTTAATAGGATGATCAATGGACTGTTGTCAGTGGATTATCGACCGTCGACCGGGAACAGTAAACAGGTTCCCTTAGGTAATAAAGAATAACCAAATAACCAGTAACCAATTACGAATAACGAATAATCAACATAACAGATGCATCAGGAGAAGATTCAGGAAGCGATCAATGAAGTCAAGAAGGTAGTTGTAGGACAAGAGCGTATGGTCAACAGGCTTTTGATCGGGCTTTTTACGAACGGACACATTTTGCTGGAAGGTGTTCCGGGGCTTGCCAAGACCCTTACCGTAAACACTTTGGCGAAAGTCCTGCATTTGGATTTCAACAGGATACAGTTTACTCCGGATCTTTTGCCTTCCGACCTGATCGGTACGATGATCTATAATCAGCAAAATGGGGACTTTGAAGTAAAGAAAGGGCCGATCTTTTCGAACCTGATTTTGGCTGATGAGGTGAACCGGTCTCCCGCCAAGGTACAGTCTGCATTACTGGAGGCCATGCAGGAGAAGCAGGTAACGATCGGGGAAACTACTTTTCAGCTGGACAGGCCTTTCTTGGTATTGGCCACCCAAAACCCAGTGGATCAGGAGGGGACCTATCCTCTTCCCGAGGCCCAGGTGGACCGATTTATGATGAAGGTACATATCGACTATCCCGACAAGGCCTCAGAGATGGAAGTGATGCGCCGTATGGCCAATATGAGTTTTAAGTCTGATGTGCAGGCGATATTGTCCAAGGAGGACATCTTTGAAATCCGTAACAAGATCAACGAGGTGCAGATTTCGGAGCCTCTGGAGAACTATATCATTGAATTGGTATTTGCGACCCGTTTCCCGGAGCAGTATGGACTGAAGGAGGAGGCAAAGTACATTCAGTTCGGGGTATCTCCCCGGGCCAGCATCAATCTTAACCTTGCTTCAAGGGCGGTGGCCTTTATGGATGGCCGGGATTATGTACTCCCAGAAGACATCAAAGAGGTGGCAGAAGATGTGCTCAACCACCGTATAATCCTTAATTATGAGGCGGAAGCAGACAATATTGACACCCGGGACTTGATTCAAATTATCTTGGATAAGATCCCAATTAATAAATCCGTAACATTGAAATAATGCTTTATGAGCGTTTTGAGAAGCCTTTGAGAGATCAGGGGCTTTTTTTTGTGTTTCTTGTTAATTAAATATTAAAACAGCGGTTCTTTTTTAAAAAATACATAATTGGAAAAATTCCCGTGACAGGAAAAATTGATACAGTTTTGTGGAGCGAAAACAAAAAAAAGCAAACAAACTAAATCAATTTCATAGTCATGAAAAAACTCAATTTACTGTTCTTTTTGCTGATGGGTGCATCGGTAATCTTTACATCATGTGAGGATAATGATGAGCCAACTGTTGATCCTGGTAATGATGAGGAGAATGTAGTCAGCTCTAATATTAAGGAAAATGAGACCTGGGAATCAGGTGAGACATATATCCTTGCAGGAAGAATCGTGGTGGAAGCTGGAGCTACCCTGACCATTGAGCCAGGTGTAGTTGTAAAAGGTGAAGCAGGTTCTGGCGCAAACGCTACTGCTTTGATCATTGCAAGAGGCGCAAAATTGATGGCCGAAGGCACAGCGACTTCCCCAATTATCTTTACTTCTATTGCGGATGAAATCGAGCCAGGTCAAGTGGCCAGCCCTAACCTTGATCCTGAATTGGACGGTCTTTGGGGAGGTCTTATCGTGCTTGGAAAAGCTAAGGCATCTCTTCCTGGTGATGTTGCGGAAGCTCAGATCGAAGGTATTCCACCATCCGATTCTAACGGACTTTATGGAGGAAATGATGATGAAGACAACTCTGGTGTCTTGAAATATATCTCTATCCGTCATGGTGGAGCTAATATCGGAGAAGGTAACGAGATCAACGGTCTTACCTTGGGTGCTGTAGGATCAGCTACTGTAATTGAAAACATTGAGGTTGTTTCTAACCAAGATGATGGTATCGAGTGGTTCGGTGGAACTGTAAACGTGAAGAACGTAGTATTCTGGAATGTAAAAGACGATGCAGTTGATGCTGACCAAGCTTGGAACGGAACGCTGGACAACTTTATCATAGCACACTCTGAAAATACTGGTGACAACTGCTTTGAATTGGACGGTCCTGAAGGTTCTTACGAAAACGGAAACTATACCTTGATCAACGGTACTGTAATCGCTGGTGGTTCTGCTAAGTTGGTAGACAACGATAACAACACCAACGTGGATATGTCCAACATTTATTTCACTAACATCAGCACTCAGACGTTCGATCAAATGCCTGTAGATTTCACTTCTACACTGACTAACCTAGAAGTGACACTTCCTGAAGGTCTTGCTTTGACGGATGTATTCCTTGATGGTTCAGCTTTGAATGTAAATGTAGTAGCTGAAAATGAGAACACTGTAGGAGCTGACAAGACTGCCTTCGAAGGATGGTCTTGGACTTCAGTATCCGGAACACTTAATGCGCTTAAATAATTATCAATCACCTATATGAAGGGATCAATCCTGATCCCTTCTTCTTCACTTTTTCATCTTTATAATCGTTAGCTGTAAACAATAATAATAATGAAAAAAATTCTTGTAGCTGTTGCCCTAGTGGTGCTTGCTGCTCTACCAAATCTTGTATTTGCCCAGCAAGGGACAATTCGAGGGAGCATTATTGACGAAGGTTTAGGAGAACCTTTGATAGGGGTTTCTGTTTTGGTAAAAGAAACACAAACCGGTGCTGTTACGGACCTGGACGGAGAATTTGAAATCCAACTTGCTCCAGGAACTTATACTATCGTTGCTTCATTTATCTCATTCAACAAACTAGAAATCAGTGGTGTGGAGGTAAAGCCTGGTGAGGTGACATTGCTTAGTGACCTTAAAATGGCTGAAAGCACTGCTGAACTGGAATCAGTGGTGGTTACGGCTCAGGCTATCAGAACTACTGAAACCGCTTTGATGACCGTGAAAAGAAATGCTGCCAGCATGATTGACGGTATCTCTGCTTCTACTTTTAGAAAAATCGGCGACAGCGATGCTGCTTCTGCCATCAAAAGGGTAACGGGTGTTTCCATCGAAGGTGGAAAATACGTATACATCCGAGGTTTGGGAGACCGCTATACCAAAACGGTATTGAACGGTGTGGACATCCCTGGCCTGGATCCGGACAGAAACTCTATCCAGATGGATATTTTTCCAACCAACGTGGTTGATAATATTATCGTATCCAAGTCATTTACCAGTAACCTGCCAGCAGACTTTACCGGAGGTGTAGTGGATATAGAAACCAAGGATTTTCCTGAAGAAAAGACATTTAAAGTAAGTGTGAGCGGTGGTTATAACCCATCTATGCACTTTAATAGCAGCTATTTAAGAACAAACGGAAGCTCTACCGACTTTTTGGGCTTTGATAATGGCTACAGAGACATCCCTACGGGAGGAAGCAATAATTTCCCTCAATATGCCCACGTAGTAGGCAATCCCGACGGTGAAAAAGGACAGCAATACCAGTCCATCCTTAGAAGGTTTAACCCTACCATGGGAGGTTACAGAGATGGAAGCCTGATGGATATGAGTGTAGGACTTTCTTTTGGTAACCAAGTGTCAGTGGGAGATAACAAGCTAGGATACAACTTGGCCCTGACCTATAGCAATGAGACTTCTTTCTACCAAGATGCGGAGTATAACCTTTACGGTAAGCCAAGTAATGAAGGAGAATATGAGTTGACTCCTTTGGAAAAGCAAATGGGAGATTACGGGGTGAACAACGTACTCCTCGGTGGTCTGGCAGGAGTTGCCTTTAAAACAGGACTTTCCAAGTACAAGCTTAATGTTCTTCGTCTACAAAATGGAGAGTCTAAGGTAGGTGAATTCGGTTTTGAGAGCAATAACGTAGGAACTGAATTCGGAGCACACCAATACAATGTGGAGTACAGCCAAAGAGCCTTGACCAATATCCTTTTGAGTGGTGAGCACAAGTTAGGAGCGACCAACGATTGGGAATTGGGATGGAAAGTTTCTCCTACCCGTTCTACTATAGACGATCCAGATGTAAGATTTGTAAGATTCAGAAATACCAATAACGCTATTTCTACAGAAGTGGGCTTGCCACAAAGAATCTGGAGATCCCTGGATGAGGATAACCTTGTCGGAAAAGTGGATGTGACGAAGAACTTCACTTTCAATGATAAAATGGCCAAATTTGGATTTGGAACCAGCTATGCTTACAAGGAAAGAGACTTCTTGATCCAAAGCTTTATGTTTGAGGTAGGGGATACCAAATTTACAGGAAACCCTAATGAGATCTTCCAGGAAGAAAACCTGTTCTCAGGTGATAATATCAACGGAGTTCGTTACAGCCCATTGTTTATCCCAAACAACCCTAACGAATACAATGCCAGCGTCAACAACTTAGGGGTATACGTCAATGCAGAGGCGAATCCTTTTGAAAAGCTTAAGGCGGTAATTGGGGTAAGAATGGAGAAATATCAGCAATTCTATACAGGAAGTAACCAGGACAGAAGCATTGTATTCAACAATGAAAAGGTAATGGATGACCTGGATCTGTTCCCGACTTTGAACCTGATCTATTCAGTGGCTGAAACACAAAACTTGAGATTCTCTTACTCCAAAACCATTGCAAGGCCTTCCTTTAAGGAACTATCCTTTGCGGAGATCCTTGACCCGATTACCGGTAGGACTTTTATCGGTGGTCTTTTTGAGGAGAGAACCAATGGAGGTTCTGAAATCCTATGGGACGGTAACCTACAGGCAACCAGAATCAACAACTTTGATGCGAGATGGGAAGTGTTTCCTAAGCGTGGAGAGATCTTCTCTGTCAGCGCCTTCTATAAGATGTTCTCTAATCCGATCGAAATGGTACAGTTCCTTTCTGATCCGGGAGCATTCCAGCCAAGAAACGTGGGTGACGGTAGTGTGGCAGGTCTAGAGCTAGAGTTCAGAAAGTCTTTGGACGTAATCACGCCAGCAGCTGAAAAATTCTTCTTCAATGCCAATGTGACGTTGGCGAAGTCTAAGATTGAGATGTCAGCTTCTGAACTGAAATCAAGACAGCTTTCTGCAAGAGAAGGTGAAGAGGTTTCTTCTACCAGAGATATGGCAGGACAGGCTCCTTATATTGTGAACACCGGCTTGGCTTATGAAGACTGGGAAAAAGGATGGGAAGCAGGTGTCTATTATAACGTTCAAGGTGCTACCTTGTCTTATATTGGATTCGGAAATAGAACGGATACTTACACGGTACCTTTCCACAGCCTTAACCTGAATGTCAACAAGTCTTTTGGTGCCAATGAAAGGTTCAACGCAGGGGTAAAAGTGTCCAACTTGTTGAACGATAAAAAAGAGGAAGTATTTAGGTCTTATAATGCACAGGATCAGATCTTCACCAGCTTAACTCCAGGAACAAAAGTAAGTGTGAAATTTGCTTACTCATTCTAAGAGTGCATTCATGAGTTAGTAATTAACCTTTATAAATATAGAAACGCGGGCAGCAATGTCCGCGTTTTTTTTGTGGAGGTACTTCAATGATATTTGGGAATGGAGAGCTTGGTGGACCCCTTTGGGATCAAACAATATTTCTGGAGATACTGATAAATCAAGCTTAAATTCCATCTATCCATATCAGGATAAGGTTAGTTTAAACCACCGACCTGCCTCGCCAGTCAGCCGGGGAAAATAGGATGCACACAGATTTATAATGAACACAAAGCCTTATCTGTGTTTATCTTTATCCATCTGTAGTCAATAAAATAAAGGACAATACGATTATCCGTAATTACACCATTAAATTTATTTCTCACGGAATCCACAGAATTACACGGAATTAAAAATCTTTTCTGCGGGTTTCTGTGAGAGATGGTTTGCTAATTTAGAGCTACTGGTGTCTTTGCGGATATACATAAAGGACAATAAAGAAAGCATATCAAATATTTTGCCTCCCCAACTTTTACGCTTGATCCCTTCTTTGATTAAAGGAGTACAAGGATACTCAATTTCTAAATAAAGATGAGGGGAATTTTTCTGCCCAGATTGATGGACCTATTTATTTTTGCTAATTTAATTGACGGTTATCCAGATTCCTTTTATGACTTTATTACTGCTTTATCTTTTCTTAGCCATTGGCATTTCATTCCTTTGTTCTGCTTTGGAGGCTGCATTATTAAGTGTGACGCCATCTTACATTGCTTCGCAACAGGAAAAAGGAAAAGGCTATGCCACACAGCTGATGCATTTGAAGGAAAATATCAACCAGCCATTGGCAGCGATCCTTTCCTTCAATACCATTGCCCATACCGTGGGAGCGGCAGGGGTAGGAGCCCAAGCAGTAGAGGTATTTGGACAGCAGTATTTTGGATGGATATCGGCTGGCCTTACCATCGCCATATTGATTTTTTCGGAAATCATTCCCAAGTCCATTGGTGCCAACTATTGGAAGGAGATGGCTCCGTACATAGGGGCGGTGCTTAGGTTGATGATTTATGGCCTTTACCCTTTGGTAAAAGTGTCGGAATTTTTGACCAAATTTTTCAAAACAGAGGAGCAGCATACGATGAGCAGGGAAGAGCTGGCGGCCATGGCGACCATTGCTACCAAGGAGGGGGTCTTCCATGAAGGGGAATCCAAGATCATCCAAAACCTGATCCGGTTCCGCTCCATCACTGTGGCCAATGTGATGACTCCCAGGACGGTGACGGTAGCACTAGAGGAAAACGAAACGGTCCAGGATTTTTATTCCAAAAAAGACTCCAGAAGGTTTTCAAGGTTTCCTGTTTTCAGCGGAACCATCGATCATATTACGGGTTATATTCTAAAGTACGATGTCCTTGCGGAAATGGCCGAGGATCACTTTGAGAAAAAACTGGCAGAACTGAAAAGGGAAATTGCCATTGTTTACGAACATTATCCAATACCATCAGTTTTGGAAATGATGCTAAACAAGCGGGAACATATTGCGCTGGTGGTGGATAAGTATGGCGGGATGTCGGGAATCGTGACGATGGAGGATATTTTGGAAACACTGCTCGGACTGGAAATCCAGGATGAAAGTGATGAGGAGAAAGACATGCAGGTACTTGCCAGAAACAAGTGGGAGGAAAGGGCAAAAAAAATGGGCCTGATTTTCGATAGGCCCGGCGAAAATATTGATTGAAAAAGAGATAAGTGATGGTTTTTTTTCATAATTGTTGAAAATTTGAATTAGCTTAAAACGGCAAAAAAGGTGTTTTTTTATGGAGCAAAAATATCCCAGTAGTGTAATACTGGCAGCTAAACTGATAATACTGTTTTTGACAGTAGCATTGGCATACTTCCTCAAAAGTGTTTTGGTCCCCCTGATGTTTGCGGTGATTATTTCCATCATGCTTTACCCTTTATGTGATTTAATGGAAAGGATCAAACTCCCCAGAGCTGCTGCTTCCATTATTTCGGTCATCATAGCTTCGCTGGTGCTTTCGGGCCTGATGTATTTTATCGTCCACCAAGTGATCGTGATCGGAAAAGATGGTCAGGACATCGCCAATAATTTTGGGAGGATATACGATAGTATCCAAAAGTGGTTTGAGGCCACATTTAACCTGGAGCCAGGTGAACTGACCAGTAGAATAAGAGAAGAGGCCCATAGTTCATTGTCCAGTGTGGGGAGTTACCTGACCACGGTCTTCAGTTCGGCAGGGGGAACCTTGGCCAATGCCGTTTTGGTACCGCTTTATACTTTCTTCTTACTTTATTATAGGGATTTCTTCAAGGATTTTCTCATCCAGGCCATAAAGGGCGTCCCTGCTGAGAAAGTCATGTTCACCATCAACAAAATCTATCATGTGATCCAAAGTTATTTGTTGGGACTGGTAACCGTTATGGGGATTGTGGCCATCCTCAATACCATTGGACTGCTAATCATGGGCTTGGAATATGCTTGGTTTTTTGGGACTTTGGCGGCCATTCTTATCCTGATTCCTTACATTGGGGTGGCCATTGGTTCTATCATTCCGGCCTTGTTCGCATTGGCTACCATGGACAGCTATTGGTATGCTTTGGGCGTGATCGGCTGGTTTCAAGTGGTACAGTTTCTGGAAGGTAATTTTATTACCCCCAATATTGTTGGGGGAAGGGTAAGTCTAAATCCTTTGGTGGCAATTATATCCTTGCTGTTGGGAGGCATGCTATTTGGACTTGCTGGCTTGATTTTAGCTATTCCCATGGTCGCGGTGATCAAGGTGGTATTTGAAATGACGGATTCCACTCAGCCGTTCAGCTTCCTGATCGGTGAGCCAGCGGAGGAGCATCTCCAGAGAAGTTCGCAGGAGTATTTGAGTGAAAAACACAAGCTGGACAAAAAAGAAAGTGAATCAACCGATTAATTCCATAAAACTATGAAAAGTCTACTACGCATTATTTTTGCTGTTTTATTGCCTCCCCTAGGGGTGTTTTTTACTGTTGGTTTGGGGAAATCATTTTGGATCAATGTACTACTGACTTTACTAGGCTTTATTCCAGGGATTGTTCATGCGGTATGGGTGATTGCCAAAAACAGTGAAAAGTAGCCGGCAAAAGAAGCTGTGCTTAAATAAATTGAACTAAAGTACTATGATGCTGAATAGAAAGCGGCTGGCGCACATTGTTTTTGAATCCGACGATGTCGCTTCCAAGCGATTTGATGTGGTTTTGTTGATCGCTATTTTGGGTAGTGTAATCGTCGCGGTTTTGGATTCAGTGAGGCATTTGCGCGAAGCCTATGGGAATCTTTTTTACCTGTTGGAATGGGGATTTACCATTCTCTTTACTATTGAGTATTTGTTACGTGTTTGGTTGAGCCGGAGGACCCTGGGCTATGTTTTTAGTTTTTATGGTTTGGTGGATTTGCTGGCAATATTGCCTACCTACATCAGTTTGGTCGTGGCCAACAGTCACTTCTTTGCAGTAGTGAGGGCCTTGAGGTTTCTTAGGGTGCTGAGGGTCTTGAAACTGGGCCGTTATATGCGGGAAGCACAAGTCCTGACAGAGGCCCTTTACAACAGCCGCTTGAAAATACAGGTGTTTTTAGGTTCGGTGATCACCATCATTCTGGTAATGGGGACGGTCATGTTTTTTATTGAAGGGCCCGAAAGCGGCTTTACCAGCATCCCCATGTCTATGTATTGGGCAGTGGTGACCTTGACCACGGTGGGCTATGGGGATATTTCCCCAGCAACTCCAGTTGGGCAGCTGATGGCTTCTTTGATCATGTTACTGGGATATGCCATTATTGCTGTGCCTACAGGAATCGTCACTTCAGAGATCAATGCTTCCAATAACCGTAGAAGAAAGGACTTACGGGCCTGCCATACCTGCCATGCCGTCGGGCATGATGAGGATGCTTATCACTGCAAATATTGTGGGACAAGATTGTAGGTCGTCAAGAATACCCAGGGACTTCACTGAACTAAGAGCATATTAGCTAAATTCACCGCTTTGAAAAATAAGGTCATGATGTTTAATAAAAAGCAGGTCAAGCGGATCATTGAGAAAATTATCCTGGTTTTAAGCTTTACCGGATTTGCCCTGGCAATTTATGAGGAGGGATTCAAGGAGCAGTTTTTGGATTCAGAGGTGTTTTATTTTGCTTTGAAGGTTATGCTGTCCCTGATCTGGGCAGGTTATGTGGTACTTTATCTCATGGCAAAAGTCAGTAAGTCGCTGAATAAAAGGCGGCTTTCGGAGCTGGTAGCTATTTTAGTGATCAGCATAGTTTTGCTTTTTATTTTTACAGATTATACCATGCCTGGACTCTCGGTATTGTCAACGGTGGCATCAGACCGGGTGTTGGTCGACCTGCTGATAGGAGTGGTATTTCTTATTGAACTTTCCAAAATCAGCCTGGGAATAGACCAGCTTCGGTTAAATCCTCCCTTGATCTTTATTTTGAGTTTTTTGGTCTTGATCTTAATTGGGACGGTATTGCTTTTACTGCCAAACGCCACCACTGGATCGATCGATCTAATTGATGCCCTGTTCACCGCTACCAGTGCCGTCTGTGTTACGGGCCTGATTGTTTTGGACACCGCAAAGGACTTCACCCTTTTTGGCCAGCTGATCATCATGTTGTTGTTTCAGTTGGGTGGCTTGGGGATGATGACCTTTACCAGTTTTTTTGGCTTCTTTTTTAAAGGAAGTTTTAGCGTTCAAAATCAATTGTTTTTGAGGGATTTTATCAATGAGGAGAGCTTTGGGGAAATTTTTGCCACTCTGATGAAGGTCGTCTTATTCACTTTTTTGGTGGAAGCGGTCGGAGCGATTCTTATATTTATGTCCTTGGATGAGGGGCTTTTCCAAGGGCTGGGAGAAATGGTGTTCTTTGCTGTTTTTCACAGTATCTCCGGGTTTTGCAATGCAGGATTCAGTATTCTCAGCGAGGGCTTGTACCAGGAGGGCTTTAGGGATAATTATAACATGCATTTGGTTATTGCTGCATCCATTGTTTTGGGGGGGATCGGTTTTCCTGTTGTCCTCAATTATTATGGTTATTTCAAACATGTGGTCAAAGGGCTTTATCGAAAGTTCTTTTTCAATGAAAGTTACCGTTACAGACCCAGAGTGGTAAATATTGGTACCCGTTTGGTAATGCTGACCACGGGTGCTTTGATCGTGCTGGGCTTTGTAGGCTTTTGGATACTTGAGTCGGATCACACTTTAAGCGGTTTGAGTCCTTATGGAAAATTTGTTACGGCGGTTTTTGGTGCGGTGACACCAAGGACTGCCGGGTTCAATACGGTGGAAATGACAGCCATGTCAGCGCCGACGGTACTGATCTATCTCCTGTTGATGTGGATAGGGGCCTCCCCTGGCTCCACAGGAGGAGGATTGAAAACCAGTACCTTTGCGGTGGCCACGCTGAGTACCTTCAGCATCGCCAAGGGCAAGGACCGGGTGGAGGTCTTCAGAAGGGAAATATCTGTCAATACTTTAAAGAAGGCTTTTGCGGTAACCTTCCTGTCGTTTATGATGATCAGTGTGGCCGTTTTTGCTTTGAAGTTTTTTGACCGTCAGCTGCCCCTGATGAGTGTGCTTTTTGAAGCTTTTTCTGCATTTTCTACCGTGGGGTTGAGTTTAGGGATCACAGGTAGCTTAAGTTTCGGGAGCAAATTGGTGTTGATCTTGACGATGTTTGTGGGCAGGGTAGGGATTTTGACCATGTTGATAGCGCTAAGCAGGACGGTGAATAATTTGAGTTATCGATACCCTGAGGAAAATGTCTTTATCACCTAAAGCAGAGGTTCGGTCAAGGAACCATATGTCCAGTAGGTAATCCTACTATTAAAGGGGTCTGAAAGTAAAGGCCTGTTTGTAAATGACTTATTAACAAAGAATAAACAAGTGCCACATGAAATTTATAATCGTTGGAATGGGGAATTTTGGGGCCTATCTGGCTGCCAGGCTTACCGATAAGGGGCATGAGGTGATCGGTATAGACAGTGAAATGGCAAAGATAGAGGCTGTCAAGGAAAAGGTTACCCATACCATTTGTATGAATGCCACGGATCGGCATGCTGTTAAAAACCTTCCTATCAAGGAAACGGATGTCGTGCTGATCGCTATAGGGGAAGATTTGGGTGCCTCCATCATGGCTACGGCGGTGTTTAAGGAATTGAAAGCCAAGCGGATCATTAGCCGCTCGATCACCCATACCCATGAAACGGTCATCAAAGCAATAGGTGTCGATGAGATCATCCATCCGGAGGAGGAGACCGCCGAAAGGCTTGCCAAAAAACTGGAAATGAAGGGGGTGATAGATAGTTATGATCTTTCGGACGGATACAATATCGTGGAGGTTACCGCACCCGAGGAATTCGTCGGAAAGACCATCGGTGAAACGGATGTGAGAAACCGGTTTAATGTGAATATTCTGACCATCATCAAGATCAGAAATCGCCCCAACTTATTTGGTAATATGCAGGAACGGCAAAAAGTCCTAGGGGTGGTCAATGCCAAAACGATGATAGAAAGAAATGATATTTTGGTTCTATTTGGCGATATCGATGATATCCAGAAGATACTTGACCTTAATGAGGAATGAGGAAAAGCGGCAAGTACGAAGTATCATGTATTCAGTACAAATTAGGAAGCTCAATACTCATGACTCAAGACTGACTACAAAACGGCAATTGATCCGGATGGCAAATCCGGATCAATTGCCGTTGGAGGTATAGTGGCTTTTCTTTATTTCTTGATCAAAAACACCGTCAAGCTTCTCGGGCCGTGGGCCCCAATGACAAGCGATTGTTCGATATCGGCGGTTTTGGAAGGTCCTGCGATGAACACCCCGTAGCCTTCTTCATTGACCTGGACTTTTTCATAGGCCTGATGCATGTTGGTCAGCAGGGTTTCCTCTTTCAAAACGATGATCAGGTGTTGGGCAATAAAGGGGAGCACACGGTGGACAACATTGCCTTCTGGCATCCAGATGGCGCCATTTTCTGCTACTCCCATTACCCCGTTAAGTATGGCTAATTCCACATGTTCCAAATCGTGAGGATCGGAAATGGTATTGACATCCAGATTGCCGTTTACACCCTCCACCAGAGAGGCAATCAGTTGGTCCTTGGAGAAATTTTCCTTGATATAGGCTTCCACTGCCTCGATGGACTCGGCCACCTGTAGTTTGCCTCCATTTCCACTCAGTCCTTTTTCATACCTTTCGATCAAGTTCGACTCATCAGGAAAGCTGAGCAAATCCGGTAATGCTGTCTCAGCAGGTTTGTTTTGCTTGATGGCTGATAATATGGCTTCTTTGCTGCTCATTACTTTTTGTTTTTCTTGTACCACTCCTTGAAACTCTCCTTAGGTACTTCCGGCAAGTCCCGGTGTTTTCCCCAGACATTGATGCTGCTGTATACCAAACTGTCCGGTGTAATTTTTAAGGCTGTCCTGGCCACTTTTCCTGCCAGATCGTAAAGAACCGGTTTTCCAAAGGTAACTCCGGCCACTCTCATGCTCAGTTTCTTGCTGGCGTCAAAATCCGTGTTTTCGGTGATTACCTGTCGCCACTTGTACAGCTGTTCATGGATGTTGATCTTTACTGGGCAAACATCCGAACAGGAACCACATAGGGTGGAGGCAAAAGGTAGGGTGCTGTATTTTTTGAGGTCTTTGCCCGGTGAAAGGATGGAACCGATAGGCCCCGGAACGGTGGAATTATAGCTGTATCCCCCGCTTCTGCGATAGATCGGGCAGGTGTTCATACAGGCACCGCAGCGGATACATTTCAATGAGTTTTTGAAATCTTCCCTTCCCAGCTGTTCAGTACGTCCATTGTCCACCAGGATAATGTACATCTTTTTGCCTTTGGCCGGGCGGTGGAAGTGAGAGGAATAATTGGTGATGCTCTGTCCGGTGGCGCTTCTGGCAAGGAGTCTTAAGAAAACCCCCAGGTCGGCAGCCCTTGGAATCAGCTTCTCTATTCCCATGCAGGCAATATGGATGTCCGCGAGGTGGGTGCCCATATCGGCATTGCCCTCATTGGTGCAGACCACAAATCCTCCTGTCTCTGCAATGCCAAAGTTCACCCCTGTAATGGCCGCATTGGCTTCCACAAATTTCTTTCTGAGGTGTTGCCTGGCCGCCTCGGTCAGGTATTTGGGGTCACTGGCCCCTTTGTCCGTGCCGATATGCTCATGGAAGATCTCTCCGATATCCTGTTTTTTCAGGTGGATGGCCGGCAATACAATGTGGCTGGGGGCCTGCTTGGCAAACTGGATAATGCGTTCGCCCAAATCGGTATCCACCACATCGTAACCTTTATCCTCCAAGTAATGGTTCAGGCCACATTCTTCGGTGAGGATGGATTTACTTTTGACAATATTGTTGACCTTGTTTTCCTGAAGGATCCGGTAGACATGTTCATTGTGTTCTTGGGCGTCTTTGGCCCAAAGTACTTCTACCCCGTTTGCCTTGGCGTTGGCTTCAAACTGCTCCAAGAGTTCTCCAAGGTGGGAGAGAACGTAGTTTTTTGTGGCCGAGGCAGTATCCCTCAAGGTTTCCCATTCGGGGATCCCCTGAGCGGAAAGGTCCCGCTTTTGGCGGACATGCCAAAGGGTTTCGTCATGCCAATGGGTCCTTGCGTCGTCTTTTATAAATTCTGCCGCCGCTTCGGCGTGGGTATGTGTTTTCATGGTTTTTCTGCTTAGCTGATCCATTCCCCTGATACATGGTGACCAAAGATGGGCCTGGCTCAATACTCCGTACTCAATACTAAAGACTCAATACGCTATACTTTATTTCCATTAAGGATTTCGGCGATGTGCATTACCTTGATGGGGCTTTTTTGCCGTTTTAACAAACCGCTTAAATGCATAAGACAGGACATATCGGCTCCAGTCAATACTTCCACTCCGTTTCGCTGATGATCCGCTATTCGGTCATTGCCCATGGTGATGGAGACTGCTTCTTCTGCTATCGCAAAGGTACCGCCAAAACCACAGCATTCGTCTTTCCTGTCCAGCTCTACCATTTGGATGTCCTTTACTTTTTCAAGCAATGAAAGGGGCTTATTGAATTCGGGATCCATCCTTTCAGAACATTTGGCCAGCCTAAGCCCACGAAGGCCGTGGCAGCTGGAATGAAAGCCGACCTTATGGGGAAAACTGGAACTTACCTGCTCCACCTTTAGGACATCGGTGAGGAATTCACATAGTTCATAAATCTTGGGAGCCCCTTGGCTTTCCGGGATGACATGTTCTTTCACATGTAAGGTGCAGCTCCCCGAAGGAGCGACGATATACTGGAATTCACCGAAGTTCTTAAGAAAGAGATCCGACGATTCTTTTCCAAACCGCTCGTATCCCGAATTGGCCATAGGCTGGCCACAGCAGGTCTGGGAGGTCGGGTAGATTACTTCCACGCCGTATTTTTCCAACAGCTCCAAAGTAGCCTTGCCTACTTCCGGATAAAACTGATCTACATAACAAGGTATAAAGAGTCCAACTCGCATAGTTCTATTGTTCAAAACCCCAATATATGGCTAACTTATCTATTATTCATCCTGCACCATACTGTTTGGGGCAAAGAGGTGGTAAAACCCTTCCTGAAGTCAACAAAGCAGGCTTTCCTACAAGCAGGCCTATGTGGTGACTAAGGCCGGCCTCCTTGTCGTAAAGCAGGCCTGCCTGCCGTAGGCAGGAAAGTAAAGTACAGCCTTGCATAATGAAAGGGGTATATTTCCATTTGGAAGTTAATATCACACTTCCCAATCAACAGATAAAGTTACTTCAAATAAACCCACAATTTCAATTTTAAGCTTTATGAATATTAGGCATTTCTTTGCAGCTTTTTTCATTTTATTGGCTCCGGCAGGCCTGTTGTTTGGCCAGGGGCAAATGTCGAATCTAACCAAAGAAGGTAATACTTATATCCTTACCAATGGTGAAAAGACTTTAAAGTTACAGTTCCACTCTCCAGAGGTTTTCCGGGCAAGGACTTCCTTTGACGTGCATTTTCGGGAGGATTTTTCCTATATGCTGAAACAGCAGGACTTTGATTTGATTGCTGTAAAAACAACTGAAGAGGAAGAAAATTACCTCTTTCAAACCAGCAGGATGGAAGTGAAAGTGGACCGGGCGTCCCTGAAGCTATCCGTTTATGATAGGGAAGGTAACCTGGTTTCCGGCGAGCAGCTGGAGGATGGTGAGGGAGGAGCCTTTAATAAGGGAAAAACCGTGGGAGCAGTAAAGAGCCTGACTCCTGATGAGCATTTTTTCGGTTTTGGGGAACGAATGGATTTTATAGACAGAAGAGGAAAGAAGGTGGCCCTGAATGTGGGGAGAGGGCTTGGACGTCCACATATCATTGGGGCCTATAATGTGCTGGAGGCGAATTATGCGCCGGTTCCGTTTTTTATGAGTACCAAAGGCTATGGGATTTTCTTTCACAATTCATTCGCAACACATTGGGACCTCGGTTCCAGCAGCAATGAGCACTTGAGTTTTGAAGCAGAAGGGGGAGAACTGGACTATTTCTTTATGTATGGACCGGATTTTTCTAAGCTGCTGTACCACTATACCGGGCTAACAGGCAGGTCGCCGCTTTTGCCGCGCTTTGCACATGGACTTCATGTGGGGACCTATAGCGGAGGAACATGGGGGCATGAGGAAATGACCTCAACCCATTATGTGGTGGAATTGGCCAGAAAGTATAGGGAAAAGGGGATTCCATTTGACCTATTGCACTTGGACTCCACCTGGAGGATGTTCGGTAAAAACGGCGGCAGCGGGGCGACCTCTTTTGAATGGAGGGAAACCTTTAAAGATCCGAAAAGCATGTTTGACAGTCTGTATGCCATGGATGTCAATATGGTAGGGCTGCATGTCCGTCCAAGGTTTGACAATGGGAATTATTTGAACCTTTTGGACCAGGCTAGGGAAAAAGGGCATGTGTACCCGGAAGAGAATGGTCCAGGTGAGTTTGTGAACGTATTCGACCAGGATGCGGTCGATTGGTGGTGGGAAAATGGCGTGATGAGGATTGCTGAGATCGGTGCCATGTTCTTAAAAACAGATGAGGGCAGTGCTTTTGGCCGCAAGGCAAATGAAAGCAATAAGACAGGACCTACCACAGAAGAAGCCAGAAGGCTGCACAATGTCTTTCCGATTGCTTATGCCAAAGCTCCCTATGAGAAATTTAAGGAGCATAATGGTATGCGAGGGATCAACCATACCAGGGAAGGGTATGCCGGCATCCAGCGCTATCCCTTTGTCTGGGCGGGAGACTGGCCCAGTGAATGGCAGTATTATGCCCCAGTGGTAAAGGCCGGAATCAATATGGGCCTGTCCGGTGTAGGCTATTGGTCACACAATATGGGAGGTTTTGAGCACCTGGCTGATCCTGAGCTGTTCTCCCGATGGGTACAGTTTGGGATGTTCAGTCCAGTAGCCCATGTGTTTGGCATGGACCATCCCGGATACAAGGAACCTTGGAATTATGGGGAGGAAGCAGAGATGATTTTTACAAAGTATGATAAGCTACGCTACCGGCTGATTCCTTATATCTATGGTACAGCATTTCAACAATACAAAACAGGTAAGCCTATCATGAGGGGCTTGGTATTGGAACATCAAGAGGATTACAATACCTATAACGTGGATGATCAGTATTACTTTGGAGACCAGATGATGGTTTGTCCTGTACTGACCAAGGATGCACAGACCAGAACAGTTTATTTGCCGGAGGGGACCTGGTTTGATTACTGGGACGGTACCCGGTATGAAGGAAAAGCGTATTATAACATCGTCTGCCCGATGGAAAAGTTGCCGATCTTTGTCAAGGCCGGTGCTATCATTCCCATGCAGGATGAGGTGGAATATGATAATAAAACCCCATACGGTGCCATCACCTTTGAGATTTTTCCGGGAGACTCATCATCGTACCAACTTTTTGAGGATGATGGAATTTCAGAAGAATATATGGAAGGGGGGTATAGCGAAACTCAGGTGACCTTAGAAGGTGCTGGTGAGGGGATTAATATTAATATAGAGAAGGCCAAAGGGGATTATAAACCGGTGGAAAGAAGTTATATTATAAAAGTCCATGTAGATAAACGGCCGAATACTGTTGGGCTAGCTGGCAAGACTTTAGGCGAAATAGAAACCGGTCAGGTAGTGAAAGGAGAAACTGGATGGAGTTATGATGCCGACCAAAAAATTCTTTGGGCCGCTGCCACGAAGAAAGCAGATGGAAAGGTACAGTTCAAGATCCAATAGATGGATAAGAGCAAAATAGCTTACATGAACGGCTTCATCAGCACACAACAGGACAGTATTTCGGTATAAAAAAAATAAATTCGCTATCATATACTTCAAACCTGCAATCAAAAAAATCAATCATAATGAGCACAGCAGAACGTACATTTAAGCATGTAAACTACCTATGGGACGAGCAGAAAGCCCAGGAACTGGAGGGGGATGAGGTAGCCCTTTTGATCTATCGGTCAAACATCCTTGGATCCGATCTAAGGATCACCAATTACGGCGGTGGAAATACCAGCTGTAAGACC